>CAZXBZ010000357.1:0-4053 GCA_964639135.1 uncultured Solibacteraceae bacterium
GCTTCACTCCCTTGCGAATTCCGGCGCCCCAGGCAAGGAATGTGGATTGCAAGTCCGGGTCCGTATTGAGATAGCCATGGTGTCCGGGATATCCGCCTTCCCAGGATGGAACCACCACCGCGCCCTCATCGGCGGTATTGAAGGCGTATCCATCCGCCGCGGTGATGTATAGATCCCCCATCCGGCCGCCCGGCGCGGGCAGGCCAAGCGCGGCGAATGCGGCGGGCTCAAAAACGCGCGCCACGCCTTCGGTGGCCAGAAGCAGCGTCTTTATTTCCGCGAGCCTTTCCTCCCGCCGCTCGGGGTTCGTGGTGTAGAGCGTGGCGCTGCCGCCCGCGGAAAGAAACCAGGCGTCGCACTCACGGGCGTCTCCGGAGCCGCGAACCATTCCTTTTTCGCGCAGCAGCGCGTTCAGCCGCACGATTTTTCGGGCTTGCTTGAAGCCGTGGTCCGATACGACGAAGATCGTGGCCCGGTCCTCCAGGCCCGAATCCCGCAGCGCCGCCAGCAGCTTGCCAACGTGCGCATCCGCCTGTGCGTAGGCCGTTGCGCTGGCGTAAGTTCGCGGACCCGCGCTGTGGCTGACGGAATCCACGTTCAGCAGATGGAAAAGCAGCAGGTTCGGCTGATGGCGCTTCAGAATGTGGATGGCCGCCTTGGTCCACTGTTCATCCCGCCAGACCGGGCTTGATTGGAAGAAGTTCGCGGCGTCTTCACTCGAAAGCAATCCGGCTTCGGCCATCTCCCTTTCGATGGGGCCGTTCACCACCGGGATCTCCGGGAATGCCCAGGTGATGGTCTTCGCCTGGAAGATGGCCACCCAATCCACTTCGGCCGTTGTGAATCCGGCCTCGAACAGCCGGTCGTAGAGGGTAGGGAACTGTACCAGTTCTTCCTTTGGAACCCATGGCTCAATGCGCCGCGGTTTCATCGAGGGCGTGTCCGCCGGGCGGCCGTTGTAGAGCAGCCCGTGTTTGGCGGGGCTCACCCCGGTAATCATGGTGGTGTGGCTAGGCCATGTGACCGTCGGGTTCGGGGGCGTCATGCCCTCCGCCCGCGCTCCTTCGCGGGCAAGGCGCGTCAGGTTGGGCGCGAGCAGCCGCTGATCCCGCCATGCGTAAGCCGGGAAGCCGTCGATGCTGATGACGATCACGATGCGATCCTTCGGGGCTACCTGCCCGGAAAGAGCGCTCACCAGAAGAACCGCGAGCCCAATCCACCAGATGCGAACTTTCATTGCCTGACGCTGCCTCCTTGCGCGGCACGGGACGCTCCCGGCTGGCGTCGCGAGGCCGCTTCATCGAAGCATATCCCGATGCGCGTGGCCCGCGCTACGGCAGTGCCGCGGTTTGCGCGCCGCCTACCGGGATGCCGATGATATCACCCGAAATGATGAGTTCGACGCGGCGGTTGCGCTGGCGTCCATCGCGCGTGTTGTTGTCGGCCACGGGGCGTGAACTGCCGTAGCCGCGCCCGGTGATGTTGCCGGGCGGAATCCCTTGCTCGGCCAGGTAGTTGAGCACGGAGGACGCGCGCTGCTCGCTAAGGCGCTGGTTGAGGTCATCGGAGCCGGTGCTATCGGTGTGGCCTTCCACTTCCAGCGTGAGGCCGGGCGTCCAACTGAGAATGCCGGCGATCTTCGCCAGCGCTTCCCGCGTGGTGGGCTTTAACTGGTAGCTCCCCACATCGAAAAGAATGTCGGACATCGTGACGATAAGCCCGCGCGGGGTGTCTTGCGTCACCAGCACGTGGTTAAGCTGTTCCACAAGGCGGTTGCGCAGCGCCTGTGCCTCGGCGCGTGCCTTCTCCGCTTCCTCGCGCGCGGCGGCGGCGTGCCGCGCGGCGGTCTGGGCTTGCTGATCCGCCAATTGGGCCTGGCGCTGGGCTGCTTCGGCGGCGGCGCGCGAAGCGGCCTGGGCGGTCTCGGCTTCGGCGCGCTGGCGCGCGGCGCGTTCCGCCTCAAGCTGCGCCATCAGCTTCTGCTGCTCGGCCTGGCGCTGCCGCTCTTCGGCCTCCTTGCGCATGCGTTCCTGTTCGGCGGCCCGCTGCCGGGCCTCTTCGGCCTTCCGGCGTTCGGCTTCCTGTTCAAGCGCGATGCGCTCTTCCTCGCGGCGCTTCAGGGCGATCGTCCGCGCATCCTCGGCGGCCTGCGTCACCTGTCGGGCCGTGGTTTCCGAAGGCTTCCATTGCTGGCGGTTGACGTAATCCTCGGTGCGCTCCATCAGGCTGACGGCGCGCTGGAAGGAAGAGGCGGCGTACTTATCCGCCTTGGCGATACGCGCCAGCCGGATGGCGTTGCGGGCCTGGACGACGTCAAAAGGCGTGCCGGCTTCCCGCGGAATGGGCTGCAGATCTTCCGGGTTGGCGTTGGCGACGTATTGGCCGCGCTCAATCAGTTCAAACTTGGCGTCGATTTCCGTCTGCATGCCCTTGGTGTCCCGCCGGGGGATATTCTCCAATACCACGACGTTGCTCGGCATCGTGACCGCGAAGTATGGCTCGGCGGTGACGATCATGCCAAAGGTTTGGAGCTTCGAGGTCACCTGGAGGCGCGCCCGGCCATTGTCGGGACGCACTTCCCCGAGGCTGATGGCCCGGCCTTCTGGCGTGACGGCCCAGAGAACGTAGGTGAGGTATTCCGTGCCGAAACGGCTGGCGGGCTCGAGCTTCTTCAAATCCGCCTTCACCTCCACGTAGCCGTCGCGGCTGCGCACGCTGGCCTCGCCTTCGGCGCTCGCCATGAGCGGCGTTCCGCGGAAATCCACCTTGGTCGATGTATTGACGCGGTAGTTGATCGCCTTGGTGCTCCGCGAAGTTACGGTGATCTGGTAGAGGGCCTGCGGTCTTTCTTCCGAACCAACCACCTGGGCGGCAAGGGAGTTCCAGCCCGAGGCGGCTGTCAATAGAATCGCGAGAAGCAGGGAAGGGCGCGTCATCAATCCTCCAGAAGCGTCGGCGAACGCCGTGAAGGCGCCCCACCGCATTTTATCAGACGGTCTATTGAGGGAATAGTTTCTAGAAGTTAGCGGCTTTGATGGGGGAAAGTTCCCCCGCAACCGGCGCGCGGCGGCGTTAGGCCCGCCGCGGCGATCATGGCGCAAACACCGCGTGGCGCGGCTATCGGACAGGCTGGAACAGCCGGCGGAAGTTCGCCCAGGTCCGCGCGGAGAAGGCCGTGCATGGAGCCTGCCGATACTTCGAGAGCCACATAAATCCAATTACAAATAATTATTAAATCAAGTTAACCAATATCATTGGCATGGCTGATAAATGGAAGCGAGAAATTCGCGGCGGCCTCGGACATTCACGCTCCAGGAATCCCCTTTTTGATATCTTGCATTTCTGATAATCTCAACCCTATTGGAGGGGAACATGGGAACCAATGAACCGCTTGCATCCATGCATGAATGGGATGAAGAGGTAAAGGAGCGATACAAGCCAGGGAAGGCGCGGGACGAGTTCCGGGACTACGGGGAGGGAGTGCATCCGCGCGTTCGTGAGTTCTACCGCCTCAATCATGCCAGCCAGACCTACGATTTCGTCATGCGAAAGCGCGCGGAATACCTGCCGCTCGAACGGACCGAAATGGGCATCTGGGAGGCCCTCGAATTTCTTAACACGCTCGTTGACGATAGCGATCCGGATACGGACCTTTCGCAGATCGAGCATAACCTGCAAACCGCCGAATCAATCCGCGCCGATGGTCATCCTCGCTGGATGCAGCTCACCGGGCTCATTCACGATCTCGGTAAGATCATGTGGATCTGGGGCGAACCGCAGTGGGCGGTGGTTGGAGATACGTTTCCGGTGGGCTGCGCCTGGAGCGATAAAATCGTTTTCCCTCAATTTTTCGACGCCAACCCCGATAGAGACCGTCCGGAATTCCAGACCGAATGCGGTGTCTATGAACGAAACGGCGGTCTCGATAATGTGCATCTTTCCTGGGGGCACGACGAGTATCTCTACCACGTCACCAAGGCGTATATCCCCGAGCCCGCGCGGTACATGATCCGCTATCACTCGTTCTACCCGGCCCACCGGGAAGGCGCTTAC
>CAZXBZ010000358.1:0-4052 GCA_964639135.1 uncultured Solibacteraceae bacterium
GCGGTGGCGGCGAGAAAACTCCGGCGGTTGCTTTGCGGCATGGTTCAAACTCCTCCCCCGGCGGGCGCGATTTTCCTGAGTGTACGAGTTTTCCACTTTACCGGCAATGCGGCGCGCAACGCGTCTTGCGCGCTATCCGGCTGTGTCTGGCGGCGTTCTTCCCAGGCGAATGGTCACCCCGGCGCTTTTTGAGGAGCCGCTGGCCTTCCGGACGGAGAGTATCCGGTATCCGGCCGCGAGGATGCGCATCAGCGCCAGGCCCAGGCAGGAGCTTGCCTGCCCGGTCACCGGAGCAAAAACGATCGACGCCACGACGAGCGAGGCCCAGAAGTTATCCGATTTGTCCGCCTCGGCGGCATCGACGCCGCTGAGCACCGTGCCGATGCGGGAGATATCTTCCGCGCGCAGGTGCATGGCCGCGGCCAGATGACGACGCCTGGCGGCGGGCTCGCTGAGTTCGAGAAACGGCTCTCCGGATTCTCCGAATGCTTCCATCGTGATCTCGGCCGGGACGCCCGCCAGTTCCGCCATGGTGCGTTCGAGAAGCTCCATGCCCGTGCCGCAAACGGAGCCGTTGATTGAAGCGATGGCAAGCTCCCCAGGCGGACCCCAATCCACCACCAGAGGCGTGATAGGGGTGATGTCGTCCTTGTATTCCACGGGGAGAGTCGCCACTTTCACCCCCTCGGGCGTCGTTTGGCGGATGCGGGCGCGCAGCAGCATCCGTTCATTCGGGTCGGGCTCTTCCACTTGCACGGATTTCCAGGGCTTGGCGGGGTCGGTGACGGTTCTCGGGACCAGGGTGCGCCACTCCGTGGTGAGGCCGGAAAATTCTCCGTTCGCCCCGGTGGTGGCGAGCAGGATCAGGTCGCTCCCGTGAATCGCATGGTCTCCGCTCAGGATTTCCACTCTCGCTCCCGCGACGGGGATGCGCTCGCCCCACGGTCCCGGCTGGTGGAAGACTTGCCCTGAAATATAAAGCTGGCTCATGAATCACGCCCTCGGTTCGTTCGTCTCTATTCTCCATCGGAATCCGAGCGTCCGGGGAATGTTGTGCGCGTTCGAACCCAAAAGCCGGGGAAGGCCGTCTTTCCCTAGTTGGGGGGCTTCCTCCACGTTTCCATGGGAGCATGCGTCTTATGAATATGATTCGTCCGGCGATTCTCTGGGGTTTGCTGTCCCTGTTCGGGGCCGCCATCTTCGCCCAGACGCCGGTTTCGCCGATTTTGAGCGGCATCGAGAAGCGCTACAACGCGACGAAGACGCTGGAGGTTCAGTTCACCCAGATCTATGCGTTCGGGCCGAGGAAGCGCACCGAATCCGGCACGCTCTATCTCGAAAAACCGGGTAAGATGCGCTGGGATTATCAGGAGCCGGCAAACAAGCTTTTCGTCTCGGACGGCAAGTTCGTCTATCTCTATTCCCCGTCGACCAACGTCGCCGAACGCGCTCCGTTCAAAGCCTCGGACGATCTCCGCGCACCGCTTGCGTTTCTGCTCGGGCGTCTCGATTTCCATAGAGATTTCCGGCGATTCACGCTGAAGCCCATGGGGCGGGATTACTGGATCGCGGCTGAACCGCGAAGCGAGAAAGCGCCTTACAGCCTGGTGGCTTTTCTGGTGACGCCCCAGTATCAGATTCTCGAAGTGGAGGTGACCGGCGTGGATCAGGCGGTAAACCGTTTCCGCTTCAGCGGGGAGAAACGCAATCCGCCGATCGCGGCCTCGCGCTTCGATTTTGTGCCCCCCGCGGGTTCGCGCGTGGTGGACGCCGGGGACTAGGCAGCCGGAACAATGGCCGAATACGTACTCAAATTCGCCGACAGCCGGGGCAGAATCCACCAGAAAGTGGAGGAAGCGGATTCCGAATCCGCGCTGCGGGAGAGCTACGCCGAACAGGGCTATCTCGTCTATTCGGTGCACGCGAAATCGGCGGCCGCGGCCATTTCCAATGGGCTCTTCACCCGCCGGAAGAAGCTCAGCCTGGAACGCTTTCTGGTTTTTAACCAGCAGTTCGTCACGCTGGTGCGCGCGGGCCTGCCTATTCTGAAGGCGCTCGATTTGCTCGCCGAGCGGCTGAGCGACCCGAAGATGGCAGGCTACCTCAAGCGGATCCGCGACGAGGTAAAGGGCGGCGCGCTGCTTTCGGAGGCCTTCCGCTCACAGCGGATTTTCCCGCCGATCTACGTCACATCTCTCATGGCGGGCGAGAAAGCCGGCAGCCTTGAGGAAGTGCTGGACCGCTACATCCAGTACCAGCGTCTCACCCTGGCCGTCCGCAAGAAGCTGCTGCTTTCGCTGATTTATCCCAGCGTTCTGATTGTGCTGGTGCTGCTGCTGAGTGTGGTTCTAGTGACCTACGTGGTGCCGAGTTTCGCCGAACTCTACAACAGCATGTCGGCCGAATTGCCCGTGGTGACGCGCGTGCTGATCGCGTTTGGAACCACCAGCAAGGATTATGTGCTGGGGCTCGTCGCGGCGATCGCTCTCGGGGCCCTTGCGTTCCGGTGGTGGTCGCGCGGGGACGCCGCGCGGGAAGCGCTCGACCGCGCGAAGCTGCGCCTGCCCATCGCCGGCGATATCTGGATCAAGTTCCAGGTGTCTCAATTTTCCCGGATTTTGGCTACCTTGCTGACGGGCGGCATTCCGCTGCTGGCGGCTCTCGATACGGCCTCGGAATCGCTCGAATCCCGCCTGCTGCGAAAAGCCATCGGCGGCGCCAGCCGGGCGGTGAAGGAAGGCAAGCCGCTTTCTTCCGCGCTGCTGGCCACGGGCATCTTTCCGCCGCTCGCCATCGACATGATCGAGGTGGGCGAATCCACCGGCGCGCTCACCACGATGCTTTCGAGCGTCGCGGAGTTCTTTGAGAGCGACGTGAATACGCGTATGACCGCGGCGCTCTCGCTGATCGAACCGGCCATCATGATTTTTATGGGAATTTTTGTCGCGTTTGTGCTGATCGCGCTGTATCTGCCGATCTTCTCGCTGGCGGACCGGCTGGGATAGCGGTGGGCATGGGAATCCAGAAAATAGAGGAACCGGCATAGAGGAAGAGCATGGCCACTCCCACCGAGGTAAAGGCGCGCAACGCGGATCTCGAACGCCAGAATGCGATCGAGGTGGCGCGGCGCTACCGCTGCGACTTCGTCGATTTCCGGACGGCCGAGATCGATCACGACCTCTTCCGCTCGATCCCGGTCGATCTGATGTTCCGCTACAGTTTTGTGCCCTTGCGCGAGCATGGCGGGATGCTGGAGATTGCGATTTCAGATCCGAGGAATCTCAGCATTATCGACGAGCTGAGCATTCTGTTGCGCAAGAAGCTCCGGGTGAAGGTGGCGATGCTCTCCGAGATCAGCGAACTGCTGAAGAAAACGGAGCAATCGCAGAGAGTGCTCGAAGAGGCGACGGCGGGCTTCGCGCTGGACCTGGTGGGCGAGGAGGAGAACCCGGAGGAGACGCTCTCGATCGAGAGACTCACCTCGCAAGAAGCCGACATCGCGCCGGTGATCAAGCTGGTGGATACGACGATCTTCAGCGCGCTCGAACGCCGCGCGAGCGATATTCACATCGAGACGCGCGACGGCGAGGTCGCCATCAAGTACCGTATCGACGGCGTGCTGCAATACGCGATGCCGGCGATCGCCAAGGAGTGGCACACCGCGATTCTTTCGCGCATCAAGGTGATGAGCGAGCTCGATATCGCCGAACGCCGCGTGCCCCAGGACGGGCGTTTCCGGGTGCGGTACAAGGGCCGTTTGATCGACTTCCGCGTTTCCATCATGCCCACCATTCACGGCGAGGACGCCGTGCTTCGCGTGCTCGACAAGGAATCGATGAGCGAGAAATTCACGCGGCTCACGCTCGATGTGGTGGGTTTCGATGAAGGCGAACTTCAGAAATTCCGCCGCTACATCAAGGAGCCCTACGGGATGGTGCTGGTGACGGGCCCCACCGGCTCGGGTAAAACCACCACGCTCTATGCGGCGCTCAGTGAAATTCAGAACGACGAAGACAAGATCATCACCATCGAAGACCCGGTGGAATACCAGC
>CAZXBZ010000359.1:0-4049 GCA_964639135.1 uncultured Solibacteraceae bacterium
ATGCCGGTGAGGAAGCGCGCGGTTTGGCTCACCATGCGCGCCAGCACAAAGCGTCTCTTGGTATAGAGCCAGTGAGAAAACTTGTGGAAGAGAATCGCCTGCATGCCGGGATAGCAGAACAGAATCTCCAGGATGCTCTTTGCCGCCGGATCTTCCAGACGGATAATTTCAATCTGTTCCCGGATCGTGCGGAACATGCTTCTTCCATTATCGGAGATTGGCCGTGCGCCGCCAATGCGCGAAGGCCGATAGACGTATCGTGTAAGCCGGAACCGCCAGGGAAGAGGCGCTTGTCCGGCGGAGCTTAATTCACCCAGCGGTCTTCGTCTTTATCCCGCTTTCGCATATAAACCTGGAACCTCTTCTTGGCTTGGCGCAGCTTGTATGCCTGATATTCCCGCGCAACGTAGGGTATGAGGTGGAAGCGCCGGCGTCGCGCCGTCAGGTAGATAAAACCGAACAGCATGCCGCTCAGATGGGTGACGTGGCTGATGCCGTCGCCCGATTGAAACGACATCAGAAATGCGATGCCTCCAATGATCATGACGAAGTATTTCGCCTGGATCGGGAACAAAAGCATGAAGAGGATCGTCCGATTCGGATAAAGGATACCGAAGGCCAGCAACAGTCCGAAGATCGCGCCGGAGGCGCCGATGATCAGAACGTTTTTCTGGAGATCGAATACGACGCGGATGATGACATCCACGATGCCCGCTCCCGCTCCGCAGAGGAGGTAATACTTCAGAAAGAAGCGGCTGCCCCATTCGCGCTCGAGGTCGCTTCCGAACATCCAGAGCGCCAGCATATTGAACAGAATGTGTCCGATTCCCGCCGGGGAATGGATGAACATGTAGGTTGCGAACTGCCAGATGGTTCCGTATTCGAGCACCATTAAGGGAGAGAGGCCGAGCAGCCGGAAGAGGCCCCCCATCCCAATCATTCCGGCAAAAAAATACAGCAGGAAGATAGCCGTATTCGCGATGAGCAGCCACTTCACCGCCGGCGGGACGGGGCCGCCACCGAAAGTAGAAATCATGCTGCGGCTACGGTATGCCATGTCCCGAAGAGAATCACTCACAGCATATCAGACGGGTCTTCTCACTCCCCGATACGAGTGATTGCGCACAACGGATGGGATGGATTGAAGCCGTGAGGAAACGCCCCCTTCCCAGAATTTACGTCCCCGGCCCCTGGCGCGGACTTTGGGAATGGGTGCGCGGCAAGGAGGTGCGCGTGTTCGAATCCGTCGAGGCGCTGCCGATTCTGGTGGTACGGTATCCTCGCGGGCATCGCGCCTTATCCGCCGTCGAGAGTCTCCGGACCGCGTGGGTTCAGTTGCTCACCGTCATGGAACCGAGCCCGCTGGAAGTCTACGCGGATGTTCTCGGAGAATTGCCGCCCATGGTGGTGGTTCGTTTTGAAGAACGGAATCCCGGCGGAACGCTTGGGCACGCCTGTCCGCGAGGTTTGGAATCCGCCGTCACAAAACGCTTGCAGGTGGAGACCGGCCTGCCGGTCGGAGAGATTGATCTGGCCTTTAAGCTTATTGCGGAATGGCAGCCGCGTCCGCTCGCGGCCATGGCTTCCAATCCGGATGTGCTGTCCGGCGGAGACTTGCTGTACCGCGTCTCCCTGCTCACGGTGTTGTTTCATGAGCTGGAGCATCTCGCGTTTCCGGAGCGGGAAGAACGGCGGGTGCGGGGGCGCAGCGATGCGTTCTACGAAGCGGCGCTTGAAGCGGGGGCGTCGGGCGTGGGCGGCCATTACGGCTTGGGAGCTTGAGAGCGCATCATGGTGTCGCCGTAGCGGTTCAGCAGCAGGGAAGCCGCCTGGAGGAGAATCGAGAGCAAGAGCCAGGTTTGCCAGCGCGCGAATACGCCGTGCTGGATGCTGAAGCTGCCGGCGTAATCCAGATCCGCCGCGAGGCTCCAAAGGCTCAGGACAAACGTCACCAGCGAGGCGGGCGAGAGCAGGGCCGCCGTGGCCAGGGCGATTCCACGTCGCGGTAGAGCCTTGATGCTCGGAGGATCTTTTGGTCTCGGTGTGGGTCCCAGACGCAATCGAATTCGTACGATCATGGGGCTCGAAGTACTCCCAGTTTAACAACAACTGCGATAGAGTGTGATGTGAAATACCGGCTCTCCAGCCGCTCCGCGCGAGGCGATTCAACACGTCTCCCGTGGCGGGGAACGAGCCTTTAGATACTGAGGTGATCCCGGCAATGGCTAAAATCAAGACCGCAATTATCGGCACCGGATTCATGGGCACGGTGCATTCGGATGCAATCCGCCGCTTGGGCAACGTGGAGATCGCGTGTATCGCCGGTCTCACCGAGGAACTGGCTTCTGGATTCGCGAAACAGATCGGAGTGGAGAGATCGACATCCGATTACAAGACCGTTCTCGCCGATCCATCCATTCAGGCCGTTCACGTTTGTACGCCGAACTACCTGCACTACCCTATTTCAAAGGAGGCGATGGAGGCGGGCAAAGCCGTGCTCTGTGAAAAACCTCTCGCTCTTGACGCGGAGCAGGCGCAAGATCTGGTCGATACCGCGGCGCGTACGGGCGCGGTCAACTGCCTCAATCACAATCTCCGCTACTATCCGATTCCACAGGAGATCCGGGAGATGATCGCCGCGGGCGACCTGGGGGACGTTTTCTCCGTCCAGGGGACCTACGCGCAGGATTGGCTGCTTTACGATACGGACTACAACTGGCGAATCGAACGCAAGGACAACGGCGCGCTGCGAGCCGTGGGCGATATCGGTTCTCATTGGATGGATATGATCCAGCACGTAACCGGGCTCAAAATCACGGCTCTGTGCGCGGATCTGGCTACCTTCCACAAGACGCGCAAACGGCCCAGGATGGCGATCGATTCGTTCGCCGGCAAGACCTTGACTCCCGAGGATTACGAAGAGGTGCCGATCGATACCGAGGATTACGGCGCTGTCCTGCTCCACCTGGGCGACCGCGCGCGTGGAGCCTTCACGGTCACTCAATTGGCGGCGGGCTGCAAAAACCGGTTCCAGATTGAAATTTACGGATCGAAACGCGGAGTTATCTGGAACCAGGAGCGTCCGAACGAGTTGTGGATCGGTGAACGAAACGAAGCCAACCGGCTGCTGTTGAAGGATCCTTCGCTGCTGAGGCCCAAGGCGCGCACCTATGCTTCGCTGCCGGGCGGCCATAACGAGGGCTACGCGGATACCCACAAGAACGTGTATCACGCCTTCTACGCCAGAGTTGCGAACCCCTCCACTCCCGTGGAATATCCGACATTCGAAGACGGGCTCAAAGGTATGAAGCTCCTTGAGAAGATCGTGGAGAGCGACAGGAAGCGCTGCTGGGTGGATACCGGATTCTAACCGGCCTGGTGTGTAACCGAGTGCGGTTTGCATGCCTTGAATCCATTTGCGCGACGGGCTCCGATCTTCACGCCGAGGTCGGAGCCCGTCGCCGTTTCAGGGCCGTTTGGTTCAACTTGAAACAAGCCGCGATCGCCGGGCAAGAATCTTCACTTTCAGACGAAATTTTTGTGCTGAATGGAATCAGTCACATAGCGTAAAAGTTGCCTTGAATTCTTCAAAACCGCGACTAAAATCCGCGAATTTCCTTCGGGGAGGTTGCGGTATGTGGGTAGATATGTCATTCTTATCAATGCGCTGGTTGAAACACGGAGTGTGTGGCGGTCGGTGCGGAGCGGTGGGTGAGCCCGGGAGGGCGAGCTAACCGCGGACGGTTTCCCCGAAAGCCTGTTTGGGCGGGGAGCTGGGCTTGAGGCGGATTTACGCGGAGCCGGGGGGAGACTCTTGGTGGAGCGGGGAGGAAGCCTGGGGCTGGAGGCTCCGAGCCGGGGCGGGCGGAACAAGTTTTTCCCTTGATAACCGGGAGCGAAGTGGATGTAATCCATGGCTGCGCCTGGCGGGGGAAGAAGCGGGGAGAGCGAAGAAAGGACGCGAGGGGGAGGCGATCCCTTCCGGCGAGCGTCTGGATCTTTGACAATTTGGGTTGGAAGCACGCCTTAAGTTGAGAAATTGAGGAAGC
>CAZXBZ010000360.1:0-4034 GCA_964639135.1 uncultured Solibacteraceae bacterium
GCATCTGGGCCACGGATTCCGCGATGGCGGCGGGGCCGTGGATCGTCGCCGCCATCGCGGCCATCGCAATCCGGGTGAATCTCAGCGCGGAGAGCCGGACCTACGCGTTCTCTCTATGGGTATTCACGGCGGTGGCCCTCGCGATGTTTTATCCCGCCATGTTTGGCGTCTGGCACGGGTTCAAACTGACGAGACTGATCTCACCCCTGATTCAAATCATCATGTTCGGCGTGGGCACGCAGTTGAGCGTCGCCGATTTCAAGCGTGCCTTCCAGATGCCGAAAGCGGTCGGCATCGGCGTGGCCGCGCAGTTCGCTATCATGCCCGTACTGGGATTCACCCTCGCGAAGTTGTTTGGCTTCGAGGGGGAGGTAGCCGCCGGGGTGGTGCTTACCGGCTCGTGCCCGAGCGGGGTAGCGTCGAATGTGATGGCGTATATCGCGGGCGCGAACGTGGCGCTTTCCGTTACGATCACTTCGTTCACCACGCTGATCGCGCCCCTCGCCACGCCCCTCGCCATGAAGCTGCTTGCAAACCAGTACGTCACCATTGAATTCAGTACCATGGCGCTCGATATCCTGTGGATGATCCTCGCTCCGGTGGTGGCAGGTCTTGTTGTCAATAAACTGGCGCATGGCAAATCGGAATGGTTCGACCGCGTGCTTCCCGTGATCTCCATGGCTTCGATCTGTTTCATCATCGCGATCATCACGGCCAGTTCCAGGGATAAGCTTCTCGAAGTGGGCGTGTTGCTGATTCTGGCGGCCATTCTGCACAACGGGTTCGGTTACCTGCTGGGTTATTGGGTGGCGCGCTTGCTCGGGCTGGAGGAGCGCGACGCTCGTGTTGTCTCCTTCGAGGTAGGCATGCAGAACAGCGGCATGGGTTCGGCCCTGGCCATCAACGTCCTGAAGAGTTCGGACGCCGCGCTGGCGTCGGCGATCTTCGGGCCTTGGATGAATATTTCGGGTTCCGTACTGGCATCCTACTGGCGCAAGCGGCTACCCCGCGGTTTGCCGAGGAAGCCGCTGGCGGAAGAAGCGGCGGGCGAATCTTTCGGCGAGGGATGAGAAGGACGCCGGCAACGGCGCGGGGGGATTCAGTGGCGCTGGATTGCCGCGATCTTCTGTTCCGTTTCCCGCCGCTCAATCCCGAGAATTGCGTTCTCCTTGCCTTCTCTTTGCAGCACTCTGAAGATTACGAGGGCCCGCTGGTAGGAATCCAGGGCGTGCGCGGGATCGCCCATGACGTGGTAGTAATCGCCAATCATCATGTGAGATTCGCCGACCTCCCCCTGGCCGCCCGCGTTCATCGGATTTTCCTCCGCGAGTTGTTGCCGGATGGAGAGGGCGCGGAGCAGATAGCTCAGCGCGGGCCCGGGAGTTCTTGTCCGGATCATGGCGCGGCCGAGGCGGTTCAAATTGGATGCAAGCAGGCTGCGGTTCCGCGCGTCGAGCGGATCGGCCGCGGTGATCTGCTCATGGATCTTCACGGCTTCGCGGGATTGCTCAATCGATTCCTCGAACTGGCCTGTTTCATAGAGCAAGCCGGCCAGGGCGGTGGCCGCGGCGGCCAAATCCAGGCGGTTCCGCGAATCGTCGGGATGCTCCCGGATCATTTGCTGCGCGATAGAAAGCGCCATGCGGAAATGGTTTTCCGCCTCCTTGCGGCTCTCCATGATGAGGAGGATTCCGCCCAGGCGGCGATGAGCCAGGCAGAGGCCGCGAGTATCCTCCGGATCCGCGGAGCCGGAAGCGATGATCTCCTCGAACATCCGCAGCGCCTGACGCCGTGTATCCAGCACCCCGTCCCAATCTCCGGTCTGTGAAAGCCCGCTACCGAGCGCCGTGTACGCCGACGCCACCTTGCGGCGGAACAAGACATTCTCGGAGTCGAGCGCCAGCATCTCCCGATACATGTTCAGCGCCTCTCGATCGTACTTCAGCCCCGCGTCGTAATCGCCCATCAGTTTCGCCAGCGCGCTGAGCCGGGAGTACGTGGAAGCGATATCCTGCCGGGCGACGACATCATTCCTTCGCGCGCGCACTTCCTCTCGAATGGCGAGCGCTTTGCGATAGCATTCGAGCGCCAGCGCGGAGTTCCCAATATTCGCCACATTGGGCCGTCCCTGCACATCGCCCAGCTTTTCGTACGCGGACGCGAGTTCGCGGCGCAGTTCCATGTCGTCGTGCGATTCCCGGTCGAGGCGGTCGAGGTATTCGAGCGCGCGTTCCACCAGCTTGCCGCGGAGCCCCGTGGCGCCCGGAATCCGGGCCAGTTCCGCGTCGAGCTCAAAAATCAGGGAGTTGGCGAGTTGCCGGACGTCCTGGAAGCGCGATTCCGCGAGGGCGCGCTGCTTCTCGGCGCGATCCGCCAGGTAGCTGGAAGCGATAATTCCTCCCACCAGGCTGAGGATCGCGAAACATCCCACCAGCACGGCAATCCGGTTGCGGCGGACGAATTTTCGCAGGCGGTAATAATGACTATCGGGCCAAGCCACCACGGGCTGATGCTTGATATAGCGCTCCACGTCGCGGGAGAACTGGTTGACCGTGATGTAACGGTCCCGCGGCTCCGGCTGGATCGCTTTGAGAATGATGGCATCGAGATCCGCGTGGACGCCGGATAGCTGGCTCACATCGCCGAGTTTTGGCGGGCCGCCCGCGGAAATCTTGCTCAGAATCGCGAACGGATTTTCCCGGTCAACCTCGTACGGACGCCGCCCGGAGATCATTTCGTAGAGCAGCACGCCCATGGAATAGATGTCGCTCGCCGTGCTAAGAGGCAACCCGCGCAACTGTTCCGGGCTGGCGTACGCGGGCGTTAAGGCGGCAATTTTCCCCGCGGGTTCCGGGA
This sequence comes from uncultured Solibacteraceae bacterium, assembly GCA_964639135.1. Taxonomy (GTDB): domain Bacteria; phylum Acidobacteriota; class Terriglobia; order Bryobacterales; family Bryobacteraceae; genus JACTMJ01. The sequence goes on from CAZXBZ010000360.1 coordinate 2,857, forward strand.
TCGATTTCCACTGGTCCGCGTCGAGCACCTGCGAGATGCCGAAATCGAGCAGCTTGGGAATTCCGCCCTCGATGATGAGGATGTTGCTCGATTTGATATCGCCATGCACCACCAGGTTCTGGTGCGCGAAACCGACGGCGGAGCAGATTTCACGGAAGATCTGCAGCCGTGTTTCGAGATTCGGGTTCGTCTTGCGCAGATACTCGTCCAGCGGAATGCCTGGGATGAACTCCATCACCAGATAGAGCAATCCGCCGTCGCTTACTCCTCCGTCGAAGATACGCGCGATGAACGGATGGTTGAGCCGCGCCAGAATGCGGCGTTCCAGGCGGAAGCGGCTGACGACATCGCCGGTGCTGGAACTCCGGTTCAGGACCTTGATGGCGGCTTGCATCTTGAATTCCGCGTCGTCGCGGACCCCAAGGTACACGGAACCCATGCCGCCCTCGCCGATCAGTGATTCGAGACGGTATTGCCCGATGGTGCTTCCGATGAGAGCCTCGCCGCGCGATACCTCTTCATGCACTTGGCGCAGCACGGAACCGAAAAGCGGAATGTACGTGGGAGTATCAAGTGACGCGGCGTCACTCTCATGGGCCGCCAGCAGGCTCTCGACTTCCTCGCGCAGCGCGACATCTTCGCCGCACTCGCGATCCAGCAGATCCACGCGCCGCGGGGGTTCCGCCAGTAAGGCTTCCTGGAAGAGGAATTTCACCCGTGCCCAGCGTTCCGAGTTCATCCCGGTCCGGCTCCCTTTAACTCACGAGCCAGCCACGCGCGCGCCATCACCCAATCCCGCTTCACCGTCGCGGCGGAGACGCCCAGCACCGCGGCCGTTTCCTCGATCGAGAGCCCCGCGAAATAACGGAGTTCGACAATGCGCTCTTGCTGCGGGTCGAATTCCGCGAGACGCCTCAGGGCTTCGTGCAGCGCCAAAACCTCGGCGATATTTTCCGGAGCGGAGGATGCCTCCGGTTGATTTTCCAGCAGAATCTTTTGCATACCCCCGCCGCGTTTGGCGGCGTTCACCGCGCGCGCATGATCCACCAGCACGCGCCGGATGACTTGAGCGGCCACGGCAAAGAAATGCTGCCTGTTTTGATACTCGCCGGCCGAACCTCCGATCAGGCGCATGTACGCTTCGTGAACCAGAGCCGTGCTCTGCAGGGTGTGGTCTT
>CAZXBZ010000361.1:0-4034 GCA_964639135.1 uncultured Solibacteraceae bacterium
CCCCCGGCTGCGCCGTGCCTTGCGTCTGATCGCCTACGCGGACCGCGCCCTGCGCGATGCCCGCCCGGACGATCGTGTCGTGATGGAGAATTTCGTGCTCCGGCTTACGGCCTGAGGCTCCGGCTCCGGCGACTTCCGCGTGAACGGGAGGCAGCCGGTCTGCGTCATACTCTATGGTGGGCTGGATGTACCCGGCCCGTCTTCATGCCGATTCGAGAGCCGGTTAAAGGAGAGTTCTGGTGCTTGGAATATTCCAATCGAAGCGTCGCGGCCGGAAGGATAGCCGGCGCGGATTCTCGCTCATTGAATTGCTGATCGTCATCGCGATTATTCTCATCATCGTCACGATCGCTCTTCCGCGTCTTGGCAGGATGCGCATGTCGGCCCAGGAAATGGCGGCGATCAGCCACATCAAGACGATACATACCGCGCAGGCTGGATACTTTTCCCAGTTCGGCAAGTACGCGGATTCCCTTGAGAAGCTCGGTCCATCGGCATCGGGCGCCACGAGCCCCGATGGCGCGGATCTCCTACCCGGCGACCTCGCGGATGGCGATAAGGGCGGCTACAAATTTGAGGTCACCAAGACCGAAACCGGTTACGCCGTTTCCGCCGAGCCCACGCAATTTGGAACCACGGGGAGCCGCACGTTTTATTCCGATCAGTCGATGTCCGTCCGGGAGAATTACGGGCCCGAGATGGCTACCGCCGAGAGCCCCCTGATTCCCTAGCGGCCGCGCGGCGATCACGGCCCGGAACGTTCTGGCGGATGCCATGCGTGGCTGCCCGCGAACATTTACTAAATTTCACTCATTTCTCGACGATGAGAAGCCTCAAGGCTGGGGCGGTGGCGTCCGTGTTTTGCCGCCGTGCTTTACTCGCGCGAATCGAGGGAAGGTGAATGGATTGCTCGGAAAAGACCGGGGAATTGGATCTGGCCGCGCGCCTGGAAACCCTCCTGCGGGGCTTCGAAGCCGGCCCCCGGCCGGCTGGCCGCGAACTTGTTTCAATCTGTCTGGAGAACCCATCTCTGTTCTTCGGCGTCGCGTACCGCTGGATGGCGGATATTTCTCCGCGTGGGGCGGCCTATCGCTTTCTGACGCGGATGGCCGTGGAAGAGCGGCATCTGTTGCGTTTATTCGAGCCTCGGGAATCCCTTACTCTCGCCGAAACACAATTGCTTATCCGTCGCTTCACCGAAGGCTCGCCTGGTCTTGAAGGCGTCCTTCTTGAGGGGTTTCTCACGCAGGCCGGGCAGGGAATCGTGGCGGACGGGCTGTTCGAGGTTCTTACCGCCATCGCCGGTATCGACCAGACCGGCCGGGCCAGTTCGATGCTTGTGCGCTTTCTCCGAAGCCCGAACGCAAGCATCCGTTCCAAGGCGTCCAGCGCTTTATTGAAGATCACCCGGAGCGCGGAAACCGCGGCGCTGCTGCTCTCCGACCCCGACGGCCGCGTTCGCGCCAACATCCTCGAAAGCCTCTGGAGCCAGGCGGATGCCGCTCACGCGCGGGAGATCTTTCGTCAATACGCGGAGAGTTCCACGCCCCGCATTGCGGCCAACGCGCTCATCGGCCTGTATCTTGGAGGCGATTCGGCTGGCGCGATCGAGCGGATCGTCCGCCTGGCGGCAACGCCGGATCCGTATATGCAGCGCGCGGCCGTGTGGGCCATGGGGTATCTGGAGAGCCAGGAATTCGTCGAACCTTTGCACGCCTTGTTGCGGTCCGGAGGCAGCGCGCTGCGCGGGAGCATTCTTCAGGCGCTGGTGCGCATTCATGCCGCCGGCGGAAAAAACGCCCAGGGGGCGGAAGGGGTTCGCGCCGGCAACTCCGCGATGGGGAAGATCCTTCTTTCCGGGGCGGACGAGTGGAATCGGTGGCGCAAGAACTGCCGTGAATCCCGGCCGAACCTTGAAGGCGATTCCTTTTATCGGATGGATCTCACCGGCGTCGATCTCAGCCATTGCCGTCTGCGCGGCGCTGATTTTGAGCGGGCGACACTCCACCTCGGGAACCTCTTCGGCGCGGATCTTCGCGATGCCGGTTTCCGCGGGGCGAAGCTGAACCGGGCCGATCTCCGCAATACTCAAATCAGTTCCGGGACGTGCTTTACGGAGGCGGAGTTTCGCGGGGCATGCTTCGGCGCGGAGCTTCTTGCCCGCGCCAGGGCCGGGGACGCCTGGTTTGACCCTTCCGTCGCGGATTTGTCCGAAAACGGGCGGGCAGCCGAGCCTCCCGCGGCATAACCGCCAAAGCCCGGCCGCCCGTGTTTTCCAAGGTTAAGAGCGGGTTACCACGCCCGTAACATGGTCCCAGGAAGCTTTGCAGTTTTCCCGGAACGAGATATTCGCCAGATGCGCCCCCGCGGCGGCCAGGTGCCCCGCCGTCGCGTCTTCCACGCTGGGCTTGCCGTTGCGCAGAGAGAGGATGAAATGCTCGGTGTGCGACGGCCCGGCTTCCACTTCCACAACCTGCTGCTTTGGAAGCGCGCGTTCCGGGAACTGCTCGCCAGAAGCTCCCACGGCCGCGCCGTTCTCGCGCAGGTACTGGTCGCGCATGGCCTTCGGCCAGGCCCGGCTGCCATACCGCTGCGCTTTATCCGGCACGGGCTCCGGGTACACCATCAGCTTGCCGCGGTCAAATACCATCGTGGCTTTGTCGCCCATGATCGTGGGCGGCTCGCCCCGCCGGCTGTTGTTCAGGTTCACGTACATGTCGATGACGAACCCTTCCTCGTATTCGAAGATCGAGTTCATCACGTCGGGCACCGTGCGCCCGTCGCGCCACCGGTAGAGGCCGCCTTGTGACACGGCGGAGACCGGCGCGGGAGCGTCCATCACCTCGTTCATGTGCGTCAGCAGGTGCACGAAGAGGTCCGTCGCCACGCCGCCGGAATATTCCCACCAGCAGCGCCACCGGAAGAAGACTTCGGGGTCGAAGGGCTTCGCCGGGTAGTGCCCCAGAAAGCGCGGCCACTCCACGGTTCGCGGAGAGGCATCCGGAGGAATCGGATAGCGCCAGGCGCCCTCGGCGGAGTTCCGATTGTTCGACATGCGGATCATGTTCACCTTGCCCAGGGCGCCTTCCTTGATCAATTGCTTCGCCTTCGCGGTGAGGGCCGAACTTTTCGCCTGGCTGCCGACCTGCAGCAGTTTGCCGCTGTTCTTCTCGGCGCGGATGATATTGTTCCCTTCGCTCAGCGCCCACGTGAGCGGCTTCTCGATGTAAACGTGCTTGCCCGCGTCGAGCGCGTCGAGCACCATGTGATAGTGCAGGTGGTCCGGCGTCGCGATGACAACCGCGTCGATGTCGTTGCGGTCCAGGACTTTCCGGTAATCCTTCGTCGTCTCGATCGTATGATTCGTGGCCTCCTTCGCGTGCAGCAGGTAGCCATCGTAAAGGTCCGCCGCGACGACGGGCTTCACGCCGGAGATCACCTTGAACTCGTCAAGAAGGCCGGAGCCTTGCACGCCAACTCCGATGAAGCCCAAACGGATCGTGTCGTTGGGGCCGAAACCGCGGGATTGCGATTGTGCCCTGGGGACCAGTTGGTATACCGTCGCCGCGCCCGCGCTCGATAGAAATGCTCTTCTGGAAAAATTACTCATCATGCTCACCCTCATCCAGCGTGTTTCGGTTGTGTCGGCCGGGGGCCGGTCCGTAAAGTTCTGGCCTTAGTTTATGCCAATCGCGCGGCAAACGGAGGCCCGGGTACGAAAAGCCGTCCGGATTCCCAATGAGCTCAGGGGAATTCGCAAGCCCAATGTTTGGGAGGCCAGTTCGTGGCGGCCAGAGACTCCTCCGCGGCCCTCCACGTGTTCGCGTGGATCTCAACGGTGTCTTCCACCTTGTTTGCGTATCCGCCGGCCAGCGTGATGACGGCCGGGATGCCCATTTGGAGTGCGCGGCTCAGCACCAGGTTGTCTCGCGCGTACAAGCCTTCCTTGGTAAGATTCAATCCCCCGAGTTGATCTTCGAGGTAGGGGTCCGCCCCGGCGACATAAAAAAGAATGTCGGGCTTCACGAGATCCA
>CAZXBZ010000362.1:0-4032 GCA_964639135.1 uncultured Solibacteraceae bacterium
ATGATGGCGCCCGACGGGTATTCGTAGCTGAGCACCCCGGAATCGAAAATAGTGCGCCCGCTCGGTTCGTTCGGATGCACCAGCATGGCGCCGTATCCGGAGACGCGCAGCGGATGCTCGCCCAGCACCCAATTGCAAGCATCCAGGTTGTGGACGGATTGCTCGATGAGATATCCGCCCGATTGGATGACGTCGTAATACCAATCGCCCGAGGAGCCATCATAAGGCAGATCGCCGCCGGCATGCCTCTTCGCGGTCACCATCGCCACCTTGCCCATAATTCCGGAGTGGATCTTGGCGGCGGCCTCTTTTAACTGCGTGTTGGACCGAAGCTGCTGCCCCGCGACGAACACCTTTCCACTGGCCTTGACGGCGAGGACAAGATCCTGCACCTGCCGCGGAGTGACGCCGATCGGTTTCTCGCAGTAGACGTTCTTCCCGGATTCGAGCGCCGCGATCGCCATCTCCGAGTGCAGGTTCGGGGGCGTGGCGATAAAGACCGCCTCGATATCCTTGCGGTCGATTATCTTGCGCCAGTCCGCATAGGTTTGCGGGCTATCTTTCGCCGCCGCCGTGGCGGCCGCGTCCAGGCGATTGGGCTTATTGTCGCAAAGCGCCACCACTTTGGCGTTGGGCTGCTCCAGCACGCCCCTGAGCAAGTAGGAGCCGCGATTCCCAACGCCGATGACGGCCGTGGGGATGCGGGCTCCTCCGCCGCCTCCCTGCCCCTGGGCGGATTGCGCCAGCACGGCATTCGCGGCGATGGCCGAGCCCATCAGAAAAGTTCTTCGATTTGAGTTCATAATTCCATCTCCAACACTGTTTCAGGCTGGGCCTGTTTTCGATCCGTTCTCGGAGAGGTGCCGCTCCAACCCGGCCAGCACGGTCTCCAGATATTCTCTGGACCGCCGGGCAAGGCGGTCCGTCCCTTCGGCCACTTGAGGCCGGGGAAGCAGGGGCTCGAAGATGTTCTCAAATGCGAGAGGCATCGTGAGCCCGGTACGCATTACGGGGTAAAGCAATTTGTAGTGATCGATCTCACCGTAGCCCGGTCCGCAATCCTGATCCACTGGGAAATTGCGGTGATCCTTGATCGAGAAAGCCCTGACGTCCTTCCAACATGCCTGAATGTCCGGGATCGGGTCGTTGTTCTCGTAGTCGAGCACGTTGCCGGCATCGTAGCACATCCAAACCGCCGGATCCCCCACATCGGCGATGATGCGGGAGATATCCACGCCCGTGGCCGTGTTACCCCCGTGCTGCTTCACCACGAGCCTGACATTCGTGCCTTTCGCGTGCGCCGCCGCCGTCTGAAGATTCCGGATGACATCGCGGTATCCGCCGCCCGCGGGCTTGCCGAAGACGATGATGTTTTCGATACCGGCGGCTTGCGCCTGGTCAATCCGCTTGCGGTAAGCATCGGCGGCGCCGGCTTCCTCGAAATTCACCGTGGAGAACATCATCACCGGCTCAAGGCCCATGTTCCGGCACCGGGCGGCGAGTGCTCGCGCCTCCGCCGGCGGGGCCTCCACCGCCATGGCCGGGCGGTTCCGGCCCGACGCATCACGATGGTTCACCCCCCAGGCGACATAACGGAAGCCCGCGCCCTTGATACCGGTGAGCGCTCGCTCCATCGGGAACGGCGCATACGGCAGCGTCATGCACGCGATTTGGAAACGGGTAGGGGCCGGCGCGGAGGCCTGGCTCGCGACAGCCACCGGAGCCAGAGCGGAGGATAGCAGAAATTCCCTTCTTCGCATTAATTCAATTCCTTGATTTCGATATTCCGGTAAGAGACCGGCCACCCCTCGGACTGTAAACAGATGCTGCCCGAAGCAGGAAAAGCGCCGGTTCCCTTATTCACGGCAACGCCATTTAACGTCACGGTAACATTCCCGTCCTTCGAGACGATTTCGTAGCGATCCCAGGAGCCGAACGGCGGCCGGTCCTTCACGAATGGTCCCCGCTTGGCGCCGGTGATCTTTCCGCCGCGGACGCCGAAAACACTGCCCGCCTCGCCGAAATAGCCCTGAACCTCGAGTGAGATCGGCCAGCCGTCAATGATCTTGCCGGCATGAATAAAGAAACCGGCGTTGGGCCATTCGTCTCCATTCTTCTTCGCCTTCCACCCGGTTTGAAAACGCCATTCGGCGCGCAGGATGTAGTTCTTGTACATTTTCCTGCTGCGCAGAAATCCGTATGGCTGCCCGGTCGTGGAAATCACGCCATCATGGAACCACCAGGCATCCGGGGGCGTACCCCCCTCCACGGTCCAATGCTCGGAAATGTCTTTCTCCGGCATCAGCGAGACAAACCCGTCCTCGGCCGAAGCCACAAGGCTGAAGGAAAGCAGCACAAGGAGAAAACCGAAATATCTCAAGATTTCATCCCTTCTCCGCACCAGCGCCGGACGAACATCAGCAGAGTCTTCGCGGCTTTCACGAGCGAATCAATTTCCACGTACTCATCCGGCTGGTGCAGGTTGGCGCCGGTCGCGCCCCAAAGCACGGTGGGAATTCCGAATTCATGGAAAGCAAACATATCACAGGGGCCTTCAATTCCCTGAATGAGCGGAGCCTCGCCCAGCGTCTGCTTCGCCGTTTCGCTCAGCTCCCGCACGATGGGTTCATCGGTGCTGATCGCGGATCCGGGCAGCCAGCGGATGGGAAATTCAATGGAGGGTTTCACCTGGAAGGCGCCGGGGTGAGCCGCGAGCATCGCATCGAACCACGCAAAAAATTCGCGGTCAATCGCTTCGAGCGTCTCGCCGGGCATCGCCTGCCAGAACAGTTCCACGCGGCAGATCGAAGGAGTATTTGGCGGCTCCACCGTGCCCCAGGCGGCGGTGTGGATCCGCTGGATGGTTACGGGGACCGGGTTGTCCAGGTGCGCGTAAAGCGGATGCACCCGCGCGCTCTCCACGCGAGCCTTTTCGAAGCGGCCAATCTCGTTCAGAAAAATTCTGAGCTGATCCGTGGCGCCCGCGCTTTCCTCGCTCAGCACGCCGCCGTTGGGCGCGTGGAAGACAATCTCCACCGTACGGCCGCCCCGCTGCGCCGGGCAGACCCGCAGAAAACTGGGTTCCGAAATGATGGCGGCGTCGGCCGTGTAGCCCATCAGCCGTCCGGCCAGCGTGCCGTTCACGCCGCCGAATTCTTCATCCACCACCGCTTCAATCGTCAGATCTCCAGCGAGATCCGCTCCCGCGTTGGTAAGCGCCTCCGCCACAAAGAGATTCGTGGCGATACCGCACTTCATATCCACGGATCCTCGCCCGTACAGGAGATTCCCCTCGATCCGCGCGCTGAACGGCGGATACTTCCAGGCAAGCTCTCCCGGAGGCACCGTGTCGATGTGGCCGGAGAGCACCAGCGACCGGCCTCCGCCGCTCCCCTTCTTTACCGCCGCGACATTCGGCCGCTTCTCGTAGTTTCTCCCGGGCCAGTAAAACGGATGATTCAAAATGCCGGGAGCCTCGGTGGGCAGGTATTGCACGGGATTCCAGCCGAGATTGCGCAGAAACGTCGTCACGTACTGCTGACACGCCCATTCATGGCCGTCCGGCGCGTTGTTCACCGATGGCAATCGAACCAGGTCTTGAAGAATTGATACCAACCGGTCCGCGTGAAGGTCCGTGTAGGTATCGAGGTCTGTCTCATTCGCCACTTTCATCTCATTGAATTCCTATATCTTTCATGGGATTTCTAAATCCCTTCGTCATCACGGCCAGATAGATCAGGCCCAATCCCAGCCAGCCGAAGCCAAGCATCTTTGAATGAACACCGAGGTTAGACCACACGTACGCGCACACCAGCGCGCCGAGCGAGGGAACAATCAGGTATCGGACGAGGTCGAGGCCATGCCGTTTCCCCTGGCGGATGTAGTAATGCCGCACCACGCTCAAGTTCACCATGATAAAGCCGACAAACGCGCCAAAGTTTACAAGTTCCACCACCAACTGGAAGCTGATCAGCAGCGCGCCAACGAACGAGATCAGCCCCATCAGGTAAATGGTCCGTGTTGGGGTGGAGT
>CAZXBZ010000363.1:0-3994 GCA_964639135.1 uncultured Solibacteraceae bacterium
CGGCTGGATCACCATTCCCCGCATGTTCCGCGCGGGGCTTGCGCTCGACGTCATCGCGCTCGCCGTCATCCCCGCCATCGTCTACTTCCTGGGCCGCATGGTGCTGGGGATCGGCTGAGGGGAAACGATGGAGACTGGCCGGGGCCGCCGCGGCCCTTACATAGCGCGACATCGCAAGGAAAGCTAACGGCTCAAGCCGGCCTTCTCGCGCGCTCTTTGGTTCGCCGCCGCGGTACGTTCCCGGTAATCGTCAAGCGGGAGCAGACCGTACTCGCGAATCAAATCATCCACGGTCAGTTCCGGATCGAGAGAGGCGACAGTAACCCAATCGTTGTCGTGGATCCAATCCACCTGAACCCGCTGTCCATACTTCCGCTGAATCGCGCGCATCTTCTCCCGATGAAAGTCGATCTCGAAGACGCGCTTGCCTAGCGGCAACACGGCGCCGCTCCATCTTTGATACTTCCCCGACCGCGCGAGCGCCTGACCGGTAACGTCGTAAATACCGCTCGCGCCGGACTGCGGCGAAGTCACCACGAACACCTGGTTCCTTACCGTCAGGGCGGAAGTATCCAATGCCGCCGGATACGCGGAAGGAAAGAATATCACTTTCGCGCCTTTGCGCTTCAACTGGGACCAGGTATCCCACCAGTTCACGTCAAAGCAAATCTGGATTCCGATACGGCCAAATTCAGTATCGAACACCGGCGCGTCCGGATCCCCAGGAGTGATGCCGGCATCCATCTCTCCCTCGGTGGGATGAATCTTGTCGTAAGTCCCGACAATTTCCCCGGCCCGGTCCACGACGACCGCTGAATTATATACCTTGCCGGAATCCTTTCGTATCAAGCCGAAGATCACGTATACCTTGTGTGTCCGCGCCCAATCGCGGATTCGGCGAGTCACCGGCCCATCCATGAGCGACTCGGGCGATTGATCGGAAAAATGCTCGGGCAGACAAACGATATCGGGCTGAAACGAGAGCGCCTGCTCCATTCGCTCCATGGTTTCTTCGAGCAGCGCGGGCACAACGCGCTCCATGCGGTCCTGGCTGATGGTGACCACCCGGACAAGAGGGTTCCGTGGGAGATGGGCCGCCGCTCCCGCCGCGGCCCATCCAGCGGCGCTGGCCGCCAACCACACCACCGTTACCATCCACAGCACGCGCATTCACTCACCATACCAAGCGCAAACCCAACTGGATTTCACGAGGCGCGCGCACGCAATCCACCGCGCCGAACCCGGTACTCGGGTCGGCCTTTGATCCAGCGGTATCGCTCAGCGGCACAAAATCTGTATTCACACCGCAGAATTGCGTGTGATTGAAAGCGTTAAAAAAGTCCGCCCGGAATTGCAGAATCGCCTCCTCGCCAGACACGCGCGCCGGAAACAGGGGCAAGCGAAACTCCTTGAAGGCGGAGATATCCCAATTGCTCATTCCGGGCATGCGCACGAGCCCCTTCGCGGCATTCCCGATCGTACCCGGCTCCTGAAGAACGAAAGCATCGGTGTTGAAGTAGCGCAGCATCGAGCGCTCGCCTCTCGGAAGGTTCGGTTTGCCAACCAGATTGGTTCGCTCACATTCAGCGCCAAAAAGCCCGGCAAACCCGCCTTCGGCGCAAACACTGGCGGGCTGCCCGGTCCGGAGCGCCGTAACGCCCGAGAGCTGCCAGCCGCCGAGCACGGCGCGTGAGAAACCGCCGCCGCTGTTAAAGAAAGGAAGTTCCCAGTTGTAGTTTAGAGTGAGCGAATGGCGCTGATCGGCGGAAGCAAAGCCTTTCTTGATCGATGGATTATAGGCATCGTAGACGGCCGCGTCGATCGCTTCTGAATCGCGATTCGCGGCGGTGGAGATCGTCGTCGCCCAGGCATACGCGGCCTGGAACGTGAGCCCCCGGCCCATGCGATGGCTGAAAAGCCCTTGCAGCGAGTTATACCGCGTCGTTCCTACTCGTTCATTTACATAGATGTTTGAAAAACCAAGGTAGGGCCGCACGAGGTCCGGATTAACGTCGCCTTCGAAAACTTCCAGCCGGCGCTGAACTGGAACTTGGTTGATATCGCGATTGCGCCCCTGGTGAACCTGGCGGCTCCCAACGTAGCTCACATCGAGCGTGGAACGCGGAGCCAGTTCGTACTGTACGCCGAAGCTGTACTGATAGCTCGCCGGCGTCTTATACACCGGGTCGAGCGTCTGCAGGAACGTGGGCGCTTGTGGCGTCTCCGGATTAAATGGGGAGAGCCTGCCGGGCGAGAGAGCCGCAAACGTGAGGCTTGTCAGTTCGACGGTACGGTTGAAGGGTGGCGGCAGTCCGAGCGCGCTTGTGAGAGACCCCGCGTCACGGCCATGGAAGATACCGCCGCCGGTACGGATGACAAGCCGCCTGCTCGCAAATGGAGTCCAGGCAATGCCGAAGCGAGGCTCCCAGTCCTGAAAGTGCCGCTTGACAAGCGCCGCGCTCGCCGCTCCCGGCGAGGCGGGCGTAACGATCCCGTTCATGGTGTCGCAGAGATCCGGATCGACAAGGCCATCATCGTCGAAGGCGGAGATGGAGCAGCGGGAGCGGTCATAAAGACCGGCATAGAAATTGGATATGTTCCCCTGAGCCGAATGCGCCGGTCCAAGGTACTGCCAGCGCAACCCAATGTCCAGAGTGAGGCTATTGTTCAATTTCCACGTGTCAGCCACATAGATCCCGAGATCGGTTGAGCGGCTCGGCACCACGTTCATCGTCTGCTCTTCCTGATACGAGCGGACATTGCCAAGCAGCATGTTGTAGGTATCACGGAATTTGAAGTACCCCGCGGTGAAATCCCCGGAGCCATTCGCGGGCTCGCCGAGGCGGCCGGAACTCCAATCAAATCCCACTTTGAAATTGTGCGTTCCCGAGGTGTACGCAAGGTTGTCCCGCACCTGGAAGATCTCCATATCGTTCCGGTAATTGGAGCGATGCTTGATGCTGTCAAACCCATCAAAACCGCTGTTGCGCGGCCAGGAACCGCTGGTTTCCGGAAATAATTCCGTGTACGTAAAACCTTCGCGAGAAAGGAGCGCCGGGTCCGAAGTCTTGCCATCCACCAAGCCGAAGGGGCGGGCATTGTAGCCAAACTGCGCGACATTCAACAGGCGTGGGCTCAGGATATTGGTGAGATTCGCGACCAGATTTTTGCTGGCGAAGTAGAGATCGCTGTTCACGGAAGGAAATTGATCGTCGGTCCAGCCACTCTGATAGTTGATGGCGCTCTGGTCCTCTTGTATGTAACGGAACATGAGCCGTGTATTATCCGTGAAATTATGGTCCCAGCGGCCCATCTCCTGGCTGTGGGTCACGTAGTTATTGGGGCTGTCGATCCAGTTAAACCCATGATTGGCGAACGTAGTATTCGGCAATGGATATCGGGCCATCATGGCGGCTGCGTTCGGGTCGATCATGCCCTGTGGCACGTTCGGCTCGCCTAATGCCTGCTCCATGGGGTCAAAGGCTTGCGGAGTACATGGACCCGGCGTGACCGAACACGTGGGGTCGAGAATCCCCGCGCGTTGGCGCGCGGTGGGGACGGTGCCGACCTGAACGACGCCGCGGCTTTCTCGCCGGCCTTCGAAGGAGAAGAAGAAGAAATCTTTCGTGCGATCCCGATTGTAGCCGCCTGGAATCCAGAAGGGGCCGCCGAGGGTGACGCCGAAGTCATGCTGGCGCAACTTACTCTTCGTTCCCCCGGAAGAATTCAGAAAGAAATCAGTTGCATCGAGTTTGTCATTGCGGAGATACTCAAAGGCACTTCCGTGGAATTGTTGCGTACCCGACTTGGTAACGACGTTCACCATGCCCCCGGTCCCTCCGCCGTACTCGGCGCTATAGTTGCCGCGCAGCACGCGAAACTCTTCAATCGAATCGGCGGAGGGCGTAACGGAGTTTCCATTATTCGAGCCGAGACCCATGTTCGAAACGCCATCCACCATCCAGACATTGGAATTCGACTGGCCGCCATTGAT
>CAZXBZ010000364.1:0-3986 GCA_964639135.1 uncultured Solibacteraceae bacterium
GGTGGATAACGCCGTCGAGGCCATGACGGAATCCGCCGTCAAGCGAATCGTAGTTCAGACGCACCGCGCGAACGGCTCCGGCGCGCAGCTTTGGATCTCCGATAGCGGTTGCGGCGTATCGGCGGAGGATAAAGAGAAGCTTTTTGTGCCCTACTACTCAACCAAGGGGCGTGGAAGCGGGTTAGGTTTGGCGATCGTGAATCATATTCTCGAAGAACATCAGGCATCCATCAGAGTGGAGGATAACGAGCCTTCCGGCACGACGTTCATCATCGAACTGGCCGCCGTTACGGCGGAGGGCCGTTCGCCCGCCGGGCACCCGGACGCAGCCGCCGCGATTGAGGCCAATCCGCGATGAGCGGCCGGCGAATCCTAGTGGTGGACGATGAAGCGGCCATTCGCTCCACGCTTTGTGGCGTGCTTGAGGACGAGGGCTACTTCTGCGGCGGCGCGGAATCGGGCGAGGAGTGCCTGCGCATTCTGGAGGCTGAGTCCTATGCCCTGGTGCTCCTCGATATCTGGCTGCCCGGCATGGATGGGCTTGAAACATTGGTTCAAATCCAGAAGCTGCCCCCATCGCGGCGCCCCACCGTGGTGATGATCTCCGGGCACGGCACCATCGAGAGCGCCGTACGGGCCACCAAGTTCGGCGCGTTCGACTTTATCGAGAAGCCGCTCACCCTCGAAAAAGTGGCGGTCGCCGTGAAGAATGCGTTTCAGATGCGCCAACTGGAACGCGAGAACCGCCAACTGCGCGACGAGGAACAATCCCGCTACACCATCATCGGGGAGAGTATCCCCATGAAGGCGGTGCGCCAGCAGTTGCAATTGATGGCCGCAACCAATGGGCGCGTGCTCATCTACGGCGAAAGCGGGGTGGGCAAGGAACTCGTGGCCCGCTCCCTCCACGCGCTCAGCGAGCGTGTCGGGAAGCCCTTTATCGAGTTGAACTGCGCCGCGATCCCTGAGGACATGATCGAGAGCGAACTCTTCGGAGAGCAAAACCGCGGCTTGCCGCCGCCTCACGACGTGAAAGCCGGCAAGTTCGAACGCGCGAACGGTGGCACGCTCTTCCTCGATGAAGTGGGCGACATGAGCCTCCGCACTCAGGCCAAGGTGCTGCGGGTGCTCGACGAGCAGCGCATCGAACCTCTTGGCGCCACGGCCGCCATCAGCGTGGATGTGCGCGTCATCGCCTCCACCAATAAGGACCTCGAAAAAGAGATCGAGCGTGGCAACTTCCGTGAAGACCTTTTCTACCGGCTCAACGTGATCCCGTTCGTGATGCCGCCGCTGCGGGAACGGAAGGAAGACATCCCGCTGCTGTGCGATTTCTTCCTGAATGAGTTCACCCTCGCCTACGGGCGCAAGCCGAAGAAGCTCAGATCGGACGCCCTGGACGCCTTGCTCCGGCACACATGGCCGGGGAACGTGCGAGAACTCCGCAACCTGATGGAGCGTATCGCCATCCTGCACCCCGGCAGCGAGGTGGAAGCCCGGCACCTGCCCCTCGATAAAGGCCGGCGCTCCGACCCGCAGGCCGAACGCTTTGTCGGAAGTTTGCAGGAAGTGCGCACGAATATCGAGCGTGAATATATCCTCCAGAAACTCGACGAAACCGGCGGCAACGTCTCCCGCACGGCGGAGTTACTGGGCCTCGAACGCAGCAATCTCTACAGAAAAATGCGGTCCCTCGGCATCGACCCCAAGGAAGCATAGCATCCGCGCGCGGGCGCTATTTCCCGATGCAGAACGTATTAAAGATCCGGTGGAGAATATCGTCGGCGGTGGTGAGACCGGTGATGGCGTCGATGGGGTAGAGCGCGTCGTAGAGATCCGAGAGCAACAGTTCGTGCGGCAATCCAGCGAGTTGAGCGCCGCGGGCCTTCTCCAGCGCCTCCGCGCAATCCCGCAGCAGACCGGCGTGGCGCGCGTTGGTGACAATGCTGGATTCCGGCGCCAGGTCGCGCTCCGGCGCCAGCGTATCCAGAATCGCGTCGCGCAGCGCGGCGATGCCCGTGCCCTGTTTGGCGGAAACCCGCTGTACCGCGAAATCAGGCGCTCCCGCCGGCGGCAAATCGCACTTGTTCCCCACCACCAGGTGCGGCCCCGAATTTTGGACCTTTGACAGAAGCTCCTCATCCTCGTGCGAAAGCGGCCGGGAAAGATCCAACACCAGCAACGCCAGATCCGCGTCGGCCAGCGCCCCGTAGCTGCGTTCAATGCCCAGAGCCTCAATCCTGCCGGCATCCGCGCGAATGCCCGCGGTGTCCACCAGACGCACCGGGATTCCGCCGATCGAGGCGTGTTCGCTAACCAGATCCCGCGTGGTGCCGGGGATCTCCGTGACGATCGCGCGCTCCTGCTCCAGCAGCGCGTTGAACAGGCTGCTCTTGCCCACATTCGGACGGCCGACAATCGCCAGCATGAAGCCTTCATGCACATAGCGGCCGTAGGAATAGCTCCCCACCAGCCGCCGGACGCCAGCAAGCACGGCGTCGAGCGTGGGCAGAATGTCGCCGCTCCCCGGAACGTCGATTTCGCTCGTCGCGTCTTCACCGAAATCGATCCCGGCTTCCAGACGCGCGATCAAGTCCAAAAGCTGTTGCTTCAGCGGCGCGAGCGTCCGGGCCAGGGAGCCGCCGGCCTGCCGCACGGCGAGTTTCGCCTGCCGCAGCGTGGCCGCCTCGATCAGGTCCCTCACCGCCTCCGCGCTGGGTAAATCGATGCGCCCGTTGGCGAAGGCGCGCAGGGTAAACTCGCCCGGTTCCGCCATGCGCGCGCCGGCGCGAAGCGCGGCCTCCACGCAAAACCGCAGAATCAGCGGGGAGCCATGGCATGAAAGCTCCACCACGTCCTCGGCCGTGAAGGAACGCGGCGCCTCAAAGAACGTGGCCACCACTTGATCCACCGCCGCGCCATCGCTATCGTGCAGGATGGCAAGCGTGGAAGCCCAGGCGCGCCACGCAAGAGGCTTTTCGCCCGCGGCGCGCAGAAACGCCTCCGCGATCTCTCGCGCGCGGGGACCAGACAGACGCACCACGCCCAGCCCGGATCGCCCAGGGGGAGTAGCCAACGCAACGATGGTATCGCGCAAATTCACGGAAGCGTCTTGGCGGGAATGCGTCAGCCGGAGCGCCGGGGGCCGCGTCCGCCATGAGGCCGGCCTCCGCGCGGGCCGCCATCCCGGCGCGGACGGTCTGAACCGGGGCCGCCCCGTCCCTCCCCGCGCCTGCCGTCACCGCGGCGCTCGGAGCCTCGCGACGGCGGGGCGCTCTCCCGGCCGCCGGCCGGACGGAACGGTCCCGGCGGTGGCGGGGGCTCCGCAGGGGTCTGCATGTCCGCCGGATAGATCACCACATAGCGCCCGTGAAGACTCGAGGCGCTCTCGGAACGCACTTCCGCGCGGTTGCGGAGAGCCAGATGAATGATCCGCCGCTCCCGGCTGTTCAACGGATTGAAGGTGAAAGGCTTGCCCGTCTCCACCACGCGGTCCGCCGCCGCCGCGGCCGTCATCCGGAGTTCCTGCATGCGGAGATAGCGATAGTTTTCGCAGTCGAAGGCAATGCGCGAATGCTCATCGCCGGGGACGCCCAGCATCTCCAACGTCAGCATTTCGAGCGCCAGCAGCGTTTCCCCCTTGTTGGAGAGCAGAAGATCGCTGTCGCGGCCCTTCAGTTCCACTTTGAGGTCGGGATGCTCAAATTCCGGATCGATATGGACCGGTGGCGTCACCGTAAAATCCAGATCGAAGCCCGCGTTGCGGATCAAAGTGGAAAGAAAATCGGAGATCCGCTTTCCGTCGTGTTCAACCGTGTATTTGGTGTCGGGCACTCGTGCTTATTTCCTGCGCTTGGGTTTGGGATCCGCCGCAACCGCAACCACCGCGCCATGGGCCGTGACCTTGTTAATGAACACCTGCTGGAGAATGGCGATCAGATGGCTGGTCAGCCACTATAATACCAGTCCGCGCGCGGGCCACCCGA
>CAZXBZ010000365.1:0-3963 GCA_964639135.1 uncultured Solibacteraceae bacterium
ACCAGTTGCGTGGAGCCCTTCTTCTTCAGCAGCCCGTTGATGTAGGGCATCTGATCGGGCAGCACATCGTTCAGGATCACGCGGCCCACCGTGGTCTCCATGTACTGCTTGTTGAACTCGATGGGCTGGGTGTGGATGATGTTCTGGTTATCGAATGCGTGGGACAGCTCAATCACGCGGCCCGTATGGCGCAGTTTGATGGGAGTGAGCGTTTCCACCTCGCCCATTTCAAGCGCGATGGTGACCTCTTCCATGCTGGCGAAGGTGCGGCCCTCGCCCTTCGAGCCCTTGCGCGCCTTGGTGAGGTAGTAGAGCCCCAGCACCATATCCTGCGTCGGGACCGCGATGGGCGCGCCGTGGGCGGGCGAGAGGATGTTGTTCGAGGACAACATCAGCGTTGCGGCCTCGATCTGCGCTTCGGGAGAGAGCGGAATATGGACCGCCATCTGATCGCCGTCGAAATCCGCGTTAAAGGCGGTGCAAACGAGCGGATGGATCTTGATGGCCTTGCCCTCGACGAGAATCGGTTCAAACGCCTGAATACCGAGACGGTGCAGCGTGGGAGCGCGGTTAAGGAGGATGGGATGATCCTTGATGACCTCCTCGAGGATGTCCCAAACGACGGGATCCTGCTGCTCGACGAGTTCCTTGGCCTGCTTGATGGTGGTGCAATGGCCGCGCTGCTCCAGCCGGTGATAGATGAACGGCTTAAACAGTTCCAGCGCCATCTTCTTGGGCAACCCGCACTGATGCAGCTTGAGTTCGGGGCCGACGACGATCACCGAACGCCCGGAATAATCAACACGCTTGCCGAGGAGGTTCTGGCGGAAACGGCCCTGCTTGCCCTTGAGATTATCGGAGAGGGATTTGAGCGGCCGGTTGTTCGCGCCGCGCAGGACACGCCCGCGGCGGCCGTTATCGAACAGCGCGTCAACGGCTTCCTGGAGCATGCGCTTTTCGTTGCGCACGATGACATCCGGCGCGTGCAACTCCATCAGCTTCTTGAGGCGGTTGTTGCGGTTAATGACGCGGCGGTAAAGATCGTTGAGGTCCGAAGTAGCGAAACGTCCGCCATCGAGCGGCACGAGGGGGCGAAGCTCCGGCGGGATCACCGGCAGAACATCCAGGATCATCCACTCCGGCTTATTTCCGCTCTTGCGGAACGATTCGACAACGCGCAGACGCTTGGCCTGCTTCAGCTTCTTCTGGTTCGAGGTTTCGACGCGCATTTCCTCGCGAATCGACACGCTAAGAGCCTCGACATCCACCTTCCGGAGAAGTTCCTTGATACCCTCGGCGCCCATCATCGCGACGAACTTGCCGGGGTGATCGGTCTCCAACTGGCGCTTCTTTTCATCGGTAATGACTTCGGCCAGCTTAAGATCCGGCACTTCACCCGGATCGACGACCACGTAAGCCTCGAAGTAAAGCACGCGCTCAAGTTCGCGGAGCGTGATATCGAGAAGGTACCCGATACGGCTCGGAAGCCCCTTGAAGAACCAGACGTGGGAGCAGGGGCTGGCGAGTTCGATGTGGCCGAGACGCTCGCGCCGCACGCGGGAGAGAGTGACTTCGACGCCGCACTTATCGCAGATGACTCCGCGGTACTTCATGCGCTTGTACTTGCCGCACAAGCACTCCCAATCGGTAACGGGTCCGAAGATACGAGCACAGAAGAGGCCATCGCGCTCGGGTTTGAAGGTGCGGTAGTTGATGGTTTCCGGCTTGGTGACCTCACCGTGGGACCAGCTTCGAATCTTCTCCGGAGAAGCAAGGCTGATCCGGATGGAATCGAAGTCGGCGATCATGTTAGCGCGATCATAGGGAGAAGATCGGTACAAGGCGTGCCTCCTAAGCTCGGTTGGTGGTTCAGGGTTCGTGGAGTTCCGCGGCCGGCTTTATCTCAATCCGCGCGATCACGCGAAACTCCGTTTTCTATCCGTTCACGACGGCCGGCAATCCGCGCGTCCCGCGACGCCCGCCGGCGGCCAGGCGTATATCAATCCGCGGCGAGCGCGGTATCCATAATCTCTTGCGGCGTCTTCATCAGTTCGACATCGAGGCAGAGCGACTGCAATTCACGAATCAGCACGTTGAAGGATTCGGGGACACCGGGTTCGGTGGCCGCCTCGCCCTTCACGATGGCCTCGTAGATCTTCGCGCGGCCGTAAACGTCGTCCGACTTCGCCGTAAGCAATTCTTGCAGGATGTGCGCGGCTCCGTAAGCCTCGAGCGCCCACACTTCCATTTCGCCGAAGCGCTGGCCGCCAAACTGCGCCTTGCCTCCCAGCGGCTGCTGGGTAATGAGCGAGTAGGGGCCGATTGAACGCGCGTGGATCTTGTCGTCCACAAGGTGCGAAAGCTTCAGCATGTAGATATAGCCGACGGTGACGGGCTGCTCGAACAATTGCCCGCTCATGCCGTCGAAGAGTTCAATCTTGCCGGAACCGGGGAGGCCGGCCTTGACGAGCTCATCCTTGATGTCGTACTCCGAGGCGCCGTCAAAGACCGGCGTTGCATAGTGCAACCCCATCGCGACGGCGGCCCAGCCCAAGTGTGTTTCGAGAATCTGGCCGACGTTCATACGGCTGGGTACGCCGAGCGGGTTCAGCACAATCTCGACCGGCGTTCCATCCGGCATGTAGGGCATATCTTCCTCGGGAACGATGCGCGCGATCACGCCTTTGTTCCCGTGGCGGCCGGCCATCTTGTCGCCCACGGAAAGCTTCCGCTTCATGGCGATATAGATCTTGACCATCTTGATAACGCCCGGGGGAAGCTCGTCGCCCTTCTTGAGCTTGGCGATCTTCTCTTCGGTAATCTTCTCAAGCACGGCGATCTGCCGCGAGGTCATCTCCTCGATCTCGTCGATCTGTTCGTTGAGGCGCGGATCGCGATCCTTCATCTTGATGCGCTTGAGATCGCGCGAACGCAGGGCCTCGACAACCTCGCGATCAATGGTCTGGCCCTTGGAGACCAGTTTGCGGTTGGTTTTCTCGTCGTGCAGATCAATGAGAATTTCATGACCGCCGAGAAGCTTCAGCAGGCGCTTGGCGCGTTCGTCATTCAGGATGCGCTTTTCATCCTCAAGGTTGCGGTAGAGACGAGTGCGGGCATCCTCGAAAATCTGCTTGGAACGCTCATCCATCTCCGCGCCCTTGCGCGAGAAAACCTTGGCGTCCACCACCACGCCCTCGATGCCGGGCGGGCAGTAGAGAGAGGCATCCTTCACATCGCCGGCCTTCTCGCCAAAGATCGCGCGCAGCAGTTTTTCTTCCGGCGTGAGCTGCGTTTCGCCCTTGGGCGTCACCTTGCCCACCAGAATGTCGCCCGGCTTCACGCTGGCGCCGATGCGGATGATGCCGCTTTCGTCGAGACTGCGAAGAAAGCCCTCGGCGATGTTCGGGATGTCGCGCGTCACTTCCTCCGGGCCGAGCTTGGTGTCGCGCGCCTCGATCTCAAACTCCTCGATGTGGATGGAGGTGTAGTAATCCTCCTTGACGAGCTTTTCACTCACGACGATGGCGTCCTCGAAGTTATATCCACGCCACGGCATGAAGGCCACGAGCACGTTTCGTCCGAGGGCCAGTTCGCCCGATTCCGTACAGGGTCCGTCGGCGAGCACGTCGCCTTTGCGCACGCGCTGGCCAAGTTGCACGATCGGCTTCTGGCTGATGCACGTATTTTGGTTCGAACGCTTAAACTTGGTGAGCGTGTAGATATCCGCACCGACTTCACGAGACATCTGCCCCTCATGGGCCGCGCCCTCGACGCGAACGATGATGCGCTGGCTATCGACCGAATCCACGACGCCCGAACGCTTGCAAATCACGACCGCTCCGGAATCCCTGGCCGTGACGCCCTCCATGCCGGTGCCGACGTAAGGCGATTCGGCGCGCAGAAGCGGAACGGCCTGGCGCTGCATGTTCGAGCCCATCAGCGCGCGGTTCGCGTCGTCGTTCT
>CAZXBZ010000366.1:0-2126 GCA_964639135.1 uncultured Solibacteraceae bacterium
GCATGCATGTTCATCTGAGCCTTTGGAACGAGGGCAAACCACTATTCGCCGGTGACGGCTATGCCGGCTTGAGCGAGATGGCGATGTGGTATATCGGCGGCTTATTGAAGCACGCACGAGCGCTTTCGGCTATCATCGCGCCCACCACCAACAGCTATAAACGGCTGGTGCCGGGGTACGAAGCGCCCGTGAACCTCGCCTACTCCCGGCGCAACCGCTCGGCCGCGGTTCGTATCCCGATGTATTCGTCCAGCCCGAAATCGAAGCGCGTGGAGTTCCGTCCGCCGGATCCATCGGCTAACCCCTACCTGGCTTTCGCCGCGATCCTGATGGCGGGCCTCGACGGCATCATCAACAAGATCGATCCTGGGGGATCGCTCGACAAGGATATCTACGACCTGTCTCCCGAAGAGCTGAAGAGCGTGCCCTCCATGCCGGCTTCCCTCGACGAAGCGCTCACCTGCCTTGAGGAAGATCACGAGTTCCTTCTGAAGGGCGACGTCTTCACGCAGGAGATTATCGAAGCGTTCGTCACGTACAAGCGGAAGGCGGAAGCGGAGGCCATCCGGCTGCGTCCGCACCCCTACGAGTTCATGCTCTACTACGACATTTAGCGGAGCGGCGCGGTCCGCTTCCGGTTAGGGTGGTGATTCGTTGTGAAGGGCCCGGCGACTGTTCGCCGGGCCCTTTGCCCTTCCCTGATCCCGCCGCGCGGATCTCTCAACCTGGGATTTTCTACCGCGATCCTCCGCGAAAGATTTTATCCAGGCCTAAGAAATTATCGATCAATCACGTACTTTGGCGTTAGGTTAGGCAATACAAATTTGATGATAATATAAGTGATACTAATTATAAACGCCTCCTTAGCAAGAGTGTTCATCAGCCGGTGCGGAGCCCGGAGAGGAGCCGTTATTGCCTCTCGCTCCAAACAGGAATACGCTGATTGCCATGACCCGCGGACAATGTCTTGCCACGTTTCTTGCCGGCGGTTCCGCCGCGCTGGGGGTTTTGGCGCATGCGGGGCAGGCCGCGCCGGGCGCGAGGGCTGCCGGCAGATTGCGCCAGGGGGTGACGCGCGGCGTCTTTCGCCGAACCCAGAACCCGATGACCCTCGACGAAATGTGCGCAGCCGCGGCCGATCTCGGTATCGAAGGGTTCGATCTTGTCAGCCCGAAAGACTTCCCCACGCTAAAAAAGTATGGTCTCGTGCCCAGCATGGTTTCCGGGGGAGGTGGCGGCATCAAGGCGGGCGTGAACGATGCGGCCAACCATGCGGAAATTGGGCCGGCCTTGCTTTCCACGATCGATGCGGCCGCCGCGGCCGGGGCGCCCAACGTGATTGTCATGGCCGGTGACCGCACCGGCGCCGGTGGAAAGAAAATCCCGGACGAGCAGGGCCTCGAAACCAGCGCGGCGTTTCTCGGGAAGTACGCAAAGCACGCCGAGGATCGGGGCGTTACGCTGTGCCTGGAACTGTTGAACAGTAAGGTCAACCATCCTGACTACATGGCCGACCATACAAAGTGGGGTGTTGAACTCTGCAAGCGCGTGGGGTCGCCGCGGATGAAATTGCTCTACGACATCTATCACATGCAAATCATGGAGGGCGACATCATCCGGACCATCCGGGAAAACATCGAGTATCTCGGCCACTTCCACACGGCGGGCAATCCCGGACGCCACGAATTCGACGAAACTCAGGAACTGAACTACCGGCCCATCGCGCAAGCGATCGCCGATGCGGGTTTCCAGGGCTTTCTCTCCCATGAATACACGCCGCTCAAGGATCCCCTGGCTTCTCTCAAGGAATCGATCCGAATTTGTACCGTTTAAGGCGGGCTACCGTTCGGGCTGAGCCGTTGCGTTCAGCATTTCGAGCACCGAATTGCGCCTGCGGCGGGCGGCTTCTTTCGCGGGAACGGCCATCCACCGGAACAGGTAGAGCACGAGCGTGATATTCGTCCCAAACAGCGCGGCGATGAACACGAGGCTGTAGGAGGCGGGGAAATTCGCCTGCGCCGCGACCGCGCCAATCATGGAAATCAGCGAGCCAATCACGGAGAAGCCCGACGCCAGAAATCTCCTGCGCTTGGACTCCTTGCGAAGCTGGCTGTCCGTCAGCCGGC
>CAZXBZ010000366.1:2136-2745 GCA_964639135.1 uncultured Solibacteraceae bacterium
AATTTCTCTTCAGCCAAGACAATCGTCTCCTGTTTAGGATTGCTCCCCCATTTTGTCAGCAGATTTCAAATTTGCATGGCGAAGAAAAGGGAATGTAGTAAGGAGTCCATGGAGCGGCTGGTATCGCGCTTTCGCCCCGTGACTGGATAGCTGGCTGGGCCGCAATCTCGCGGAAACATCCCCGGTGAACGGTCTGGATCTCGGGGATAAACTATTCGCGGTCCGCGCGCAATGCCGGCCGCCGCGCCCCGGTCACGCCCCTTGCGGCATCATTTTCGGCTCGCGAGCCGGCGACACCGCGGAAGCGCTTTTGCTCCTGCCTGCGAAAGAGCGGCATCCATTCCGCTTCGATCCAGGCAAAGGCGCGTTCCAGACCGTGCTCCAGATACACGCGCCCCAGTTGCGCTTCGACGGCGGTGGGTTCCCCGAAGGCCGAAAGGAAATGGTTGGATGTCATCCGGCTCGCCAGTTCCGCGTCCACCCGGCGTTCCGACGCCAGAATTCTTGCGCGAGCGAACAGCGTGAGCACGGCGTCTCCGACCCAGGCTTGCTCACGCAGCAACTCAAGCGTCTTTCCGGAAGGCACGTTTCGATCGTACTAAACGCGTG
>CAZXBZ010000366.1:2755-3924 GCA_964639135.1 uncultured Solibacteraceae bacterium
GGCCGGCGGCGAAAACCTGTAATGGAAAGATGAAGATATTCATGACACACTAGCCCCATGGAAGGTATCTCGCCGCGCAAACCCACCTACTTGCCCGCCATGCCCATCGAGTTGTCGAAACTCGATATTCCCGAGGGCCTGGTGATCGATCTCATGGTCCGCCGGATCGCGATTGATGGCACGGTGAGTTTGAGCGGCCTCGGCGACCGTTTGAAACTCTCTCCCGGCGTGCTGTACCCGCTCTTCCAGCAGCTTCGCAAGATGCAGTACATCGAAGTGACCGGGATGCAGGGAGACGATTACGTTTTTACGCTCACCATGGCGGGCAGAAGCTTCGCGCAGGACCGGTTCAATATCTCTCAATACGCCGGCCCGGCGCCGGTGTCGCTGAATGTCTACACGCAGGCGGTGAAGAAGCAGGGCGCGAAGGTGAAGCTGAACCGCGAGCGGCTGAAAGAGGTGCTCTCCGATCTTGTGATTACCGACGACCTGCTCGATCAGTTAGGGCCCGCGGTCGTCTCGCAATCCTCCATCTTTCTTTACGGGCCCAGCGGCAACGGGAAGACCAGCATGATGGAGCGTCTGCACCGCGTGTATGGTGACGCCGTCGTGATTCCGTATGCCGTCGAGGTTGATAACCAGGTGATTGTGACCTACGATCCGGCGCTGCACCACCGGATCGATTACGACGAACCACGCATGGACCAGCGGTGGGTGGTATGCCGCCGCCCCTACATCGTCGTCGGCGGCGAACTGGAACCCAGCATGCTGGAACTCAAGCTGGACGCTTCGTCGAAAATCTACGCGGCGCCCGTACAGATGAAGGCGAATAATGGCATTTTCGCCATCGACGACTTTGGACGCCAGATCATCTCCCCTACGTATCTGCTTAACCGCTGGATCGTGCCGCTCGATCGTAAGGTGGATTACCTCACCCTCAGCTACGGCGTAAAGTTCCAGATTCCCTTCGAGATGATGGTGATCTTTTCCACCAACCTCGACCCGACCGATCTCGCCGACGACGCCTTCCTGCGCCGCATCCAGAACAAGATCTACGCCGAACCCGTGAAATCCCAGGTGTTTGACGAGATCTTCATGCGCATTCTGGAGGCGAAGGGCATCCCCTACGACGAGGATGCACCCATGTACTTGCGGCAGGTGTGCGAATC
>CAZXBZ010000367.1:0-3909 GCA_964639135.1 uncultured Solibacteraceae bacterium
GTTCGCACTCGCCGCCCTTGTCGCAGACCGGGCAATCCATCGGGTGATTGGTGAGCACGAATTCCAGCATGCTCTTGCGCGCTTCGGCGACGGTTGGAGTCTCGGTTCGCACCACCATCCCATCGGCCACCGGCTGGGTGCAAGCGGTCATCAGCTTGGGCATGCCCTCGATTTCCACCAGGCACATACGGCAAGCGCCGGATTGGGAATAGCCTTCGTAATAACAGAAGTTTGGGATGTCCTTGCCCGCCGTGCGCGCAACCTCAATCAGGAGTTTCCCCTTCGGAGCTTCGATCTCCACTCCGTCGATCGTCAGCTTTACTGAATCCGCCATTATGCACTCACCGGACTTTCCGCTTCGATGCCCGCCACATTCGCCATCGGGGAGCGGCTGACATAAGCCTCGAACTCGTCGCGAAACTTCTCGACGATGGACATCGTCGGCATCGCGGCCGCGTCGCCAAGGGGGCAGAAGGTGCGGCCGAACATGTTGGCCGCCGCCTCATGGATTAATGCTGGGTCGCCGGCCTGTCCAACCCCTTGATATACCCTGGTCAGCATATTCTTGAGCCACGTCGTACCCTCGCGGCAGGGGATACACCAGCCGCAGCTTTCGTGCTGGTAAAACTTCATGATGCGCAGGGCGACCTTCACCATGTCCGTGGTTTCATCCATCACCACAACGCCGCCACTACCAAGCATGCTCTTCGCGTTCTTGAGCGAATCGAAATCCATGGCGATATCGCATTCATCCGCCTTGAGCACCGGGCAGGACGACCCGCCAGGGATCACCGCCTTGAGCTTCTTCCCTCCTCGCACGCCGCCGCCCACTTCCTCGATCATTCGCAGCAGGTTGAAGCCCATGGGCAATTCGTAAACGCCGGGCTTGTTGACGTGTCCGGAGAGGCAGAACAGCCGGGTGCCCCCGTTGCGCGGCGTGCCCAGGCTGGCCCAAGCCTCGCCGCCCATCCGCAGGATGGAGGGCACGGAGCAATACGTCTCCACATTGTTCAATACGGTTGGGCAGCGATATAGTCCCGATACCGCCGGGAACGGCGGTCGGATGCGCGGCACCCCGCGCTTGCCTTCCAGCGATTCCAGGAGCGCGGATTCCTCGCCGCATTCGTACGCGCCGGCGCCCGAGTGGGTATAGCACTCAAAATCGAAACCGGTGCCCTTGATATTCTGGCCGAGCCAGCCCGCCGCCCTGGCATCGGAGATCGCCTTGTCGAGGATGTCGATGAGGTAGCGATATTCTCCCCGCAGATAGATGTAGCCGCGTTTCGCGCCCACGGCGAGCCCCGCGATCATCATGCCTTCGATCAATTGCATCGGGTCGTGTTCGATAAGCAGGCGGTCCTTGCAGGTGCCGGGCTCGCTCTCATCCGCGTTCACCACGATGTATTTGGGTTTCGGGCTGTCCCGGGGAACGAAGCCCCACTTCATCCCGGTGGGGAAACCCGCGCCGCCGCGCCCGCGGAGGTTGGATTTTTTCACCTCGTCGATGATCTCCGCCGGAGTCATCGCCGCGGCTTTCAGAAATGCCGCAAAGCCCTCGTGCGCTGCGTAGGTCTCTACCGAAGTGGAGTTCGGCACGCCAAACAACCGGGTGAGCACCTTCGTTTCCAGTGGACTCGCTTCGTTATACAGCATCGGTCTCGTTTTGCCTCTGTCCCCGCGCGCCAAGTCGAACCGGCACGGTTAATTCAGTTTCCTCAGCCCATCCAGCAGCTCGTCCAGCTTCTCAGGCGTGACATTGTGGTGATAGTCGTAGTTGATCTGGATGGCTGGCGCCCAACTGCAGGCGCCGATGCACTCCACCTCTTCCAGCGAGATCTCTCCATCGGCGCTCACTTCCTTGTGCCCCAAGCCCAATTTCTTGCAGGCGTGATCGAAAAGCTCCTCGCCGCCCGTCAACTGGCAACTGATGTTCGTACAGATCTGCACGTGCTTTTTCCCCATGGGCTTGCGGTAGTGGAGCATCGAGTAATAGGTGAGCACTTCCTCCACCTGCATGGGAAACACTCCAACCCGGCTCGCCACCTCCGAGATCACCTCCGGGGTAATCTCGCCCACTTCATCCTGCGTATAGAGAAGCAGCGGCACCAGCGCCGAGCGCTTGTGTTCCGGAGGATACTTCGCAATGATCTCCGCGTATTTTGCTTCGAGTTCCGGTGAAAACTTCATCTCACATCCTCATGCCCGGCGGATCCAGACGCCCCAGGGCTATCGGTCCACGTCACCCAGTACGATATCCACGCTGCCGAGAATCGCCACTACATCGGCTATCAGCCTGCCCTCAACCATTTGCGGCAGAGCCTGCAGATTTCCGAAACTCGGCGTGCGCATGTGAACACGCACGGGCTTAGCCGTGCCGTCGCTCACCACGTAGAAACCAAGCTCCCCGCGCGGGGATTCGATCGCGTTGTACGCTTCACCGGGAGGAACGCGGATCCCTTCCGAGACGATCTTGAAATGGTAGATGAGCGCTTCCATCTGCGACTTCATCTTTTCGCGATCCGGGAGCACCACCTGGGGGGCGTCCGCCTGGTAGGCGCCTTCCGGCATCCCCTCCATCGCCTGGTTGACGATCTTGATGCTCTCGCGCATCTCGCGAACGCGCACCCGGTACCGTGCGTACACGTCGTTCGCGGTCTCGGTGGGAATTTCGAACTGGAACTTGTCGTAACTCGAGTAGGGCTCGTCGCGCCGCACGTCCGCCGGAATGCCGGCGGCCCGCAGCATGGGTCCGCTGATCCCCATCGCGATCAGGGTATCGACATCCAATTGCCCGATGTTCTGGGTGCGATTCAGCCAGATCGGGTTCTTCATCAGCAGATCGTCGTACTCATCGATCCTCGACGGAAGATAACCCATCACCTTGCGGATCAGCTTGTCCCAATTCCGGGGCGGCTCGAGCGCCAGCCCGCCCACGCGGATGTAGCTGGTCATCATCCGCTGGCCGCTGAACATTTCAAAAATACGCAGCAGATCCTCGCGCTCGCGCATGCAGTAGAGGAACACCGACATCGCGCCAATGTCGAGAGCGTGCGTGCCCAGCCAAACCAGGTGGCTATTCAGCCGCGTCAACTCCACCAGCATCACGCGCATCCACTGCGCCTTGGGCGGAATCTCGAGTTGCAGAAGCTTCTCGACGGCCAGGCAGTAGCCGAGATTATTCGACAAATTCGCCAGATAATCCACGCGGTCGGTCAGGGTGACCGCCTGCTGGTAATTCAGCGCCTCCGCCTGCTTCTCGATCCCGGTATGGAGGTAGCCGATGTCGCACTTCGCTTGAACGATGAACTCGCCATCAAGTTCAACAACCACGCGCAACACGCCATGCGTCGAGGGGTGCTGTGGCCCCATGTTCAGGATCATTCGCCGCGGCCGCGAAGCGGCGGGCATATCGAGCACCTTCCGCAGATCCTCCGTTGCCGGGCGGTCACTCACGACAGCATCGCTCACCGTGCGCTCCCTCCTTCGGGCGTGGCGTAATCGTAGCGATGGCCATGCACCGGGTAGTCTCTCCGTAGCGGGTGTCCTTCCCAATCGTCGGGCATCATAATGCGGGTAAGATCGGGATGATTACGAAACCGGATGCCAAAGAGGTCGAACACCTCGCGTTCATACCAGTTCGCGCTCGGCCAGACCGGTATCACCGAATCAATCTCCAGGCTCTCCGAACCCACTCGTGCCTTCACGCGCACACGCTGTTTGTTTGCTATGGAATACAGGTGGTAAACCACCTCGAAGCGGGGTTCGCCAGGATAGCGGTCAACGGCGGTAACCGTCGAAAGCCGGCTGAACGCGTGTTCCTCCCGCAACAACTTGCAGACAGAGACAATCGATTCCGCCGGCACTTCGAGCGTAAGCTCTCCGAGAGCGACACTGGCGTTCACCAGCAGG
>CAZXBZ010000368.1:0-3898 GCA_964639135.1 uncultured Solibacteraceae bacterium
CGTCAGATAGGCCAAGGCCGCGTGCCCGTTGGAAATTTCCTGTACGATGCCGAAAACCGGGTAGGCCGCCGTTGGCGTGAGGATCGTAAGCCCGTAAATAATCAGATCCGTGCGGGTCAAAACCCGGCGCAACCGCGGCTGGCCGGGGGATGGCGGAGCTTCCGCGATGCCCACGGAATCAGCCATGGAGCCCATCCGAAGTTCTTACACTGATTTTTTCTCTGTTCCGCATCGTTTTCCTTGGTTTTCGTTCGTCCGCCTCAGGCAACCGGAGCCTTTAGCGCCCGGCCCGAATCGTATTCCAAAAGCTCTTCGGACAACCGCTCGTACGAGGAAGCCAGCGCCAGAGCCGTGGCCCCCCGCAACACAGCGTCGTCTCCCTCCAGTTCCGACGGCGTCACCTGGATCGGCCACGGAATGGTGCGCGCCAGAAACTCCCGGATCTCCGGCAGAATGTGCGAGAAGATCTCGCCTGAAAGGAGCAGCACTTCCGGATCGCACAACAGCGCGTGTTGCGAGACGGCCGTGCATAGGTTATAGGTCACTTCCTGGACGATCCCGGCCGCGTCGCCATCCTCCAGCGCGGCCGCGAATAGCGCGGATACCGGCGACTTGCTCTTGAGGTGCCGCTGGAGCGCGGGGATGTCCCTGGCCGCCGATTCCACCCGCTCGCTGATTTTATCCGCGCCCACCACGCTCTCGAGATATCCCCTGGGGCGCTCCCCTTCGATGGAAGAGCGGCTCGGCACCAGATGGCCGATCTCGCCCGCCGCCCAGTGCGAGCCATGGTGAATTTTGCCATCCATCGCGATCGCCGCGCCCAGGCCAACATCCAGCCGTATAAGCACCGCGCTCCGAACGTCGCGTGCGCCGCCCTGGTGAATCTCCGCGACCAGCGCCACATTCACATCGTTATCCACCAGCACCGGGCACTTGAACTTCCGCCGAAGCGGCGCCGCCAGATCCACGCCGCTCCAATTAAAAACGTTACCCAGTTCGAGCACCACGCCCCGGTCGCAATCCACCCGGCCCGGCACGCCAACCGCGATGGCCCGTAATCGGCACGCGGCTGATTTCCCGCCGCCTAACCGGACAATCGTGGCACGAATCCGCTGGATGAGTTGCCCCGCGCCATCGGCGGGATGAGTGGGCAGCTCCGCCGCCGCGATGTGCCCGCCCATCAGATCACTGATTTCAACTTTCGTACACCCCGGGCCAATGGAAACGGCGGCCACGCACGCGGCTTGTGCGTTAAAGGCGATGAGCGTCGGCCGTTTCCCGCCCGTGGTGGGGGCCTCGCCTTCGCCAAGCTCCACCACGGTCCCGCGCGCGATCAGCCGCTGCACTTGCTCGGAAACGGTCGGTTTGCTCAGACGGCTCAGCTTTGCAAGGGACGCCCGCGAGAGCGGGCCGGCCTCGACAATCAGGTTGAGAAGCTGGATGCCGTTGACATTCCGCATGTCCGGCGCTTTCATGCGGCGGGTCAGCATGGATGCAACGGGCACTCGCACGGTTAGTTAACTTTCCTTCCCACGAGGCGTATTCCATCACGAGAACGCCGCGCGCCGCAACTCAAATCTTACCGTTCCATGTAATAGTGTTGCACTGGACTTTCTTTTCGCCCTAAACTAACGACACAAACACTGTTCGTCCGAAACCCGGCGCGACAAGTGTTTTTGGGAATCCACTCCGTTATCAGCGGAGAACCAAGGATTGAACTTCGATAATGCTAACCTTTGCTTTTCTTTCCACGAACCAGTGTGGCGTTCTCGCCCGCGTAGCCTCGATCATCAGCTCGACTTCAGCTAATATCCGGCGCTGCTCGGTTTCAGAGTTGCCCGATTCTTCACTCGCGGTACTCTCCTTCGAGATTGATGCGTCCGAAGATCAGGCACGGGCGATCGAAAGAAAGACCAGCCGCCTCATCGATATACTCGAGGTGCTGTGGAGCACGGCGGGGAAACCCTTGCCGGGCGCGGATTCCGGGCTCCGGCTGGCGAACGAACTTCGCGGACGCTGGGAGCAAGTAGCGTAACGCTTGCGCGCCCGTTTCCAGCGAGACCGACATCACCCAGGAAGATCTCAATGAAACTTCGATTGTGCATCCTTATAGCGTTTTGCGCCATCATGGCGGCTTTCGCGGCGGAGCCAGCCGTGCCCGGCGTTACCGCGGAGGCCGCTCCCCAAGGCGCGCTTCTCAGCAACCGCGCCTGGCCTCGCGCAACCAACGTACGCCAATGGACCGAGGATGTCATGCGCATCGGCGAGGTCGAAAAGGCGAACGATACCGCGCAGGCCAAGGTGTTCTACGTCTGGAACCGCCTGTTCTGCAAAATGGCCGTCGGCGGCATGATTCAGGCGCACGAAGGCGTATACAACGAGGAGCGCTCGGTGCTCGACCCGAACAAAAACCTCTTTGTCTACGGCTGGGGGTTCTGTGACACCTGCAGCCGCGCGGCGGAAGCGGCCTGGAACGCCTATAAGGGCGACCCGCGCGCGGCGACCCGCGTAATCACCCAGCACGATGACGGCGGCTACCATACGATGTACCGCCTGCGGCTTGACGGCACCTACGGCGCCTTCGATCCGCGCTACGGCTACTATTTAATCGCCGAGGACTCCCCCACCGCCCGGATTCTCGACTGGCCCGAGGTCGGCGTGGATGAAAACTTCCTGCGAAACAAAACCTACAAGAATCGCAGCGCGCCCTTTTTTGAAATCGGCCGCATCGAGTGGGAGCGCGCCCTTCTGCTGCAACCCGCCTACTTCGAGAGCGAGGAAGCCTGGCGGGCGGCGGGCGCGCCAAAGGAATCCGTGTTCGGAAACCCGAAGGAACCCTTCGGCGCCGTGTATCACGACATGCAATTTCGTCTGCCCCGCGGAACAACGATTACGCGCTATTGGGATAACTCGGCCCGCAAGTTCTACCATCCGGCGGGAGCAAGGGCGAATAGGGAACTTCCCTTCCTGCGCGATGGCCGCTTCTACCGCGTGACCGACAAGAGCCACGACGGCAACTGGCCGAAATACGACCCCAACTACGAGCGGGCAAGGCCCTATCTTGTCACCGTACCGAAAGGGGAAGGCTACGATGCGGAGCTTGAAGGCGGCAAGTCGATCGGCCAGGCATGGGGCCGGATCGAGTATCAGCCCAGCCTCGCGGGCGGCGATCTCATGGAAGTGATTCTTCCCGGAGCTACATTGTCCCCCGCCAAAACCGCGCCCTTCCTGCGCCCCGGTAATCCCGCCGAGGGCGGCAGTGCCGTGCTCGATTTCTACAGCCCTTACGTGCTGGTGGATGGCGTACTCGACGCGGCCTTCGCCGGCCCCCCCGAGAGCGGCACGGTCGAGATACGCACCTTGCTTGCGAAGATCATGCCGACGGAAAAAGATCGGTGGTCCGAATGGCAGGCTTTGCCCGTCACCGGTGGTCGTATCAAGGCGGAACTGGGCCGGCCGCGCTTCAATGGCAAGGACGTCAGCATTCACGGAGTCTACCGCTTCCAGATCCGTCTCAACGTGAAGGGGGGCGCCGCGCGCAGCGTGGCGGGGCTCTCCGCGTTCAAGCTGCGGCTCGATTTTGAGAACGGAATCATGTCCATTCCGCCACTCTTCGCGGGCAAGAACGATCTGCGCTTCGAACTCGCCGATGCGGGCAGCCTTCGCGGGCCGGTGACCGTGACCTACCGTTATGACAGCGCCACGGGCGAGAAGACCCAGACGCAGCGATTGCTTCCCTCGGACTTCCAGAACAACGCCGCCAGTTACGAAGTAACGGCCAATGGCCTGACGCGCTGCCGTTCGGTTTCCATCCAGTACTAACCTCGCGCGGGTCCGCGCCTCAACGGCCGTAGAGAAAACGGCTGCGGCGCGGATCCGCTCCTCCCTCGAGAATCCC
>CAZXBZ010000369.1:0-3889 GCA_964639135.1 uncultured Solibacteraceae bacterium
GTGAAATCCACCCAGTGGTTGTTTAGCCACGGAATCTGGCGGATCTGTTGCGAAGCTCGCACCTTTTCGCGAATTGCCTGCGTGAGCTTCTTCTGCTTCAGCTTCTTATTCTGCGTGGTGGAGCCTTCGTACTTCTCCCATTGGACCGTGAGACGTTTGTAGGTTGAAATCAACTCATCCAACATCCCATGAATTTCTTTGGTCCGCTTCGCGATGGTGTTCGTGCCTTCTTCCACGTCGCCGATATCGGCGACGCTCCCGAGTTCAAGCGCTCCGCCGCGCACTTGTTCGGCAATGGCGACCGCCGCCACCTGTACGACGTTCGACCGGCTGATGGCACGCTGCATGCGCAGCTTGCCGCGTTCCATTTTGCGGGCGAGAGTTACCTCGCCATCGCGAGTCAAAAGAGGAACCGAGCCCATTTCCCGCAAATAGACCCTCACCGGGTCATCGGTATAAATGGATTCTTCCACCGGGGCGGCGGAAGACTCTTCCCCATCGTCGGATTGCTCCGCGTCGAAGAATTTCTCTTCTTCGTCGAAAGATAAGGAAAGATGCGTATGGGTCTCGTTCAAATACTGATCTTCAAACTGGTCCACTAAACCTCACCTCCCCCAGATGACTTTTTTGGGCTGTTTCTGGGGTGTATCGTTTTGAAACAAAAGGGCAGTGAAACTGGCACGCTGATGGGATCTCTTCGCGAGAGGCGCCATCTATAAGGTTATCACATGCGACCCCCGAAACGACCCACTCATTTAAGTGGATTGTTGCGAGGCAGTAAAAGTTACAACGCCTTCACGATACTTATCGTGTCGGAACCCGTGTCGCGTGGTCTTGCCGTCGGAAATTTCGTACATAACCGGCTTGTGGGACGTCTAGTACCTTCGCGGATAGCTTGGTGCTCGTACCGGACCGCGCTGGCCCCCGCCAGGCTGAGACGGGATCAGAGAAAACCGCTTCACGTGTTCCCGGCCCTTTTTCTCGGACGCTCGGCCGGGCGGTGTGGATTCATCGACTTGACGCCGGATCGGCTGGACGCCGTCGGATTCCGTTGTAGGATTGCCCTGACGCGTGCGGCCCTCCGGAATTGTCTCCGCGGCGGTGGTTGCGCCTCGGGGTTCGTGGGGGACGCCGCCGGGTTTCCTGGCGTCTTTCGCTTTTGGCCCCTTTCCCTCGCGAGCCTTCCGCATGGCTTCTCGCGCCGCGGGGGCGATCTCAATCTGATTTCGTACTCTTGCCGCGCCGGCCGATCGTGCGAGGCGCGTGGCGACGCCCTTGTGCTGCGCGACTTTGGCGATGCCTTTCACGGTCGCTACCCCGCCCGATACGCTAACCGTGAATCCGTTCGAGGCAATGGCCGACCGTGCGAACCGGCCGCGAATCGCCCGTTCCAATGCCTCGTCGCTCAGCACGGGAGTGGGCTTGCCGCCCCGCGCTCGAACCTCCGCCGCGTCACCGTTGTGCCGTGAGGATGTTTGCCCGGTGGAGAGGGGCGCTATCCATGCGGCCAGAAGCAAGAGGGCGGCCAGTTCCGCCTCGATCCGTATCCACGTCCGATGCACGCCGATTTTCACCTTAAGGAATATAGGTGAGGGGACGGCGATATAATTCTCAGCATGAATCGGGAGAATCCTTCACGCCGCGGCGTCCTCCGGACCGCCGCCATGGGCGCCGCTGTGTTCACTGCGTCGTCTTATCGAAAAATTCTGGGAGCGAACAGCCGCGTTCGTCTCGGCCTGATCGGCGCCGGATCTCGAGGCACCGGCGTCATGAAGGATTTTCTGAAGGCTGGGGCGGAACTGGGCGCGGTCTGCGATGTTTACGCCGCCATGGTGGATCGCGCACAGCAGATCGTTCCCGGCGCGAAGGGCTTTTCAGACCATCACAAGCTGCTCGAATCCCAGGGGCTCGACGCGGTACTCATCGCCACCCCGGACCATTGGCACTCCCGGATCGCCATCGACAGTCTGAACGCCGGCAAGGATGTCTACGTCGAGAAGCCGCTTACCTTGAAGATCGAGGAGGGGCCGGGAATTGTGAAGGCCGCCCGGATGAACAACCGCATCTGTCAGGTGGGCATGCAGCAGCGTTCCGGACCTCACTACATCGAGGCGAAGGAAAAATACTTCGATACCGGCAAACTCGGTTACATCACCCTCGCCCGCACCTGGTGGCATGGCAATACCTACCACCTGCGAAAAGCTCCCGAATCTCTCCAGGCGAAGCCCAGCAACCTCGATTGGGGGCATTTCCTCGGGCCGGTGAAGTGGCGGGAATATGACCCCCAGCAGTTCTACAACTGGCGCGCTTATCTCGATTTCGGCGGCGGCCAGGTCACCGATCTTTTCACGCACTGGATCGACGTGGTCCACATGTTCATGAATCGGGACGACCCCACGGTGGCCTCCGCGGCCGGCGGCGTCTACTATTACAAGGACGGCCGCACCGCTCCAGACACCATCAACGTGCTCCTCGGATACGGTGGCGATTTTACGGCCACCTTCGAAGCTACCCTCGCGCCGGGCGTGCGGGGAGAGGCTATTGAAATGTGCGGTACGGAAGGCCGGCTCTGGATTTCACGGTCGAAATACGAGTACCAGGCGGCGGGCCGCGACTCGCCTATTATTACCGTGGAAGCCCCCAAGGAGGATATGACGCTCTATCACGTGCGGAATTTCCTCGATTGCGTCGTGTCGCGCAAGCTTCCGAACGCGGATGTCTATATCGGTCACCGCAGCGCGCAGGCGAGCCACTTGGGCAATATCGCCTATTTGCAGAAGCGCCAGATCCACTTCGACCCCGTGCGGGAAGAAATCCTGCCCTTCTAACGGTGGGAGATTGAGGTGGCCGGCGGCGCGCGAGTTTGGGCCAGTGCGTGGCGCTTCGCGGCTTACGATTCGCTCTCTTCGTGGGCGGCTTCGGTGGAAGCGACGTCGCTGTTGATGCGCACGTCCCGCACCGCGTAGATGCGCTTCCCCGAGGCTTCGAAGTAGGTACGCATCAGCACCTCGCCCATCAGCCCGATGCCGAAGAGCATGATGCTCGCCAGGAACAGCATGACCGCGACGATCATCAACGGTGCGTGCCGTTCCATAATGTGGCCGCCCAGGAACTTGTAGCCCAGAAGGTAGATGAAAATACCCGCCGCCAGAGCGGATCCCGTTGCGCCGAGTTTGCCGAAGAAGTGCATCGGCCGGGTCATGTAACGCAGCAGAAATTGGATGGTGAGGATGTCGAAAGCCACTCGGAACGTGCGGCCGATGCCGTAATGGCTCTTGCCCGCCTCGCGCGGAATGTTCCGGATAGGCACTTCGGCGATTCGCGCGCCGTAAAAACTGGCGAGCGCGGGAATAAAACGGTGCAGTTCGCCGTAAAGCCGCACATCCCGCAAGACTTCAGCCCGGTAGGCCTTGAACGTCGTGCCGAAATCGTGGAGCTGAACGCCCGAGACCTTGGACATCAGCCAGTTGGCGATGCGGGAGGGGATGCGCCGCATCATCAGGTTGTCCACGCGAACCTTGCGCCAGCCGCTCGCGATATCGTAGCCCGCGTCGATCTTTTCGATCAGCAGGGGGATGTCCGCGGGGTCGTGCTGCAGATCCCCATCCATGGAGAGGATGACGTGTCCCTGGGCCAGGTCGAATCCGGCGGCGAGGGCGGCGGTCTGGCCGAAATTCCGACGCAGCCGCACCACTTTCATGCAGGGGTCCGTTTCGACGAGGTTAGCGAGCACCTCGAAGGAGTTATCCGTGGAGGCGTCGTCAACGAAGATCACCTCATATTGCCGCCCGAGCGATTCCATCACGCCGGTCAGCCGGTCGTAGAGCGGGAGAATCGAGGGTTCTTCGTTGTGAATGGGGATGACGATTGAGATCATGGCCGCCAACTC
>CAZXBZ010000370.1:0-3885 GCA_964639135.1 uncultured Solibacteraceae bacterium
CCATCGATTGCCTGAAACTTGGCATCGCCCCATTGGCTGAGATATATCCCATCTGGTTGATCGCGCCGGGCGCCCGAGAGCATCGTGACCTCCACGCGAGACCCGTCGCCTGGTACGTTCCCGCGGGCCGTTAATCGCACACGGAAATAGAGGGTAGTGTGAAGCTGGAGCTGCTCCGCCCCGCTCACCGCGGTGAATGTATACACATTATTC
The DNA here is from genome assembly GCA_964639135.1 of uncultured Solibacteraceae bacterium. GTDB lineage: Bacteria > Acidobacteriota > Terriglobia > Bryobacterales > Bryobacteraceae > JACTMJ01. The sequence continues at coordinate 214 of CAZXBZ010000370.1, forward strand.
CCGGTATTTCCCCATCCGGTGGCCACCGCTAACGTGCCATCCCCCATCGGGTAGGTCTCAGGCGCAACGAGGGTAATTGGTGTCCCCACCGGGAAAGTAAAGGTACGCATGCCCCTGGATTCCTCTCCGTTCACGGTGTAGGGAAAATCGTTGAGCGGTGAGACCACGTACAAGCTAAAAGTCTGCTCCGCGTATTGCGCGACCTCCACTGTCTGGCCGAGCACGGTGATGGTTGCGGTGCGAGTCGCGCCAGTCTGGTTCTCGAAAACGTATGCGTACAGCTTTCCGGATCCCTGTTGCGGAGAGGAATTCCAGTCCTCCAGAATCCACGTGACGGATGCCACCGGGTTCCACCCACACGCCGTGCCCTCGGCTTGAATGTCAAATTCCACCCGACCTCCGCTCGCCGGGACATAGAATGTTTTTGGTGAAACCGTGGCGGTGCACTGGCCCGCGGCCTGACGAATTTCCACGGTTTTTCCAGCCACGGACACTGTTTCGGTTCGGAACTGGTTTGATGGATTTGGCGGCACCGTTACGGAAATCACGGCACTGCCTGTTCCGCCGGAACTGCCTTCGATAGCAAGGCCGGGGCTCGTCACTGCGCTCCAACCGCAGGCGCTGCCGCTGGCGGCGAGCGAAACGGATACCGTGCCGCCAGATGCCGGCAGGTCCGCCGAGGACGGTGTGACCGTGGAGGTGCAGGCCCCTGCCTGCTGTGACACTAAAATCGAAACATTACCAAGCTGGAAGGTGGTGCTGCGCGCCTCGAAGGAGTTGGGAGGGACGCGCAGAGTGAAGGATATGCCGCCAATGTCCAGAGGCTTCGGGGCATGTTCGTTGTGGTCAACAACGGTGAGCCATAAGTCGCCCGGCTCGTATAGGCGGCCACATTCCATGCCAATCTTGAAGTCGCCCTTCGCCGTCCCCCCTTCTGGACCAAACTGGAAGATGGCGGGGATGACCTCCTGGACGTCGCAACGGATCGGCTCCTGGATCACTTTCGCCTCATTCCCATCCACAATGACGCTGTGTTCCTTGGGGTTGACGGAGCTCGGATTCCTCTCCATGGTGAACGTGATGTCTCGGGAACCGACACCCGCGCCGGGCACAATCGTCGGATGGTCCAGGGAGAAGCTCGTCAGAGAGACCGCCATCCACGGGCAACCGGGCGCGGCATCCACATGGAGGCTGGCGGAAGTAGGCGACCCGCTTACGGTTTGCGATTCCGGTGAGATACGCGGAGTACAGACCGTGGGGTCCGCGAGATTGATCCTGGAAAAATATGTCCCGTATGGGATGCCGGTCTGATCCACGGTGAGCGGGCCGGTGGTGATCGGCGGGAGCCAGAGCTTGAAGCTCTCTCCCATCAGCGTCAGTACGGAACCCTCCCAGGAGACGATGCGATTCAGAGAAGACTCAAAGTACATGGACCCGAAGGTGACGCTGGAGCCATCGGCGCTGAGGCGGCCAATGTGCAGGCGCAGTACTGGATCTATTTTGTGAAGCAGCGCGTTCGGAGTGATCGGGAGAGTAGCCAGTGACGTTGCGCGCGTGACGATTACGGGCTCATCGGCCTCATTCAGCGTCCAATCCGCCATTCCTCTTTCATACGGGTAGTGAGTGGCCCATCGGAGCGATTTAAGATCCTCGGAAAACCGGGCAATCACACGGGTGTTGCCGTCTCCAACGGGCATAAACGCATTGGGGCTGGCGGGGAATCCAGACGGCACTTGCTCCGTCACAACCACCACTTCCCCGTTGCTTGTCGGGTGCAGGCTGGCGAGCCGTTCCTCGCCACTCGAGCCGTAGAGGGTGGAGGCCTCGAGTGTCCCTCCATCCGCGGAGAGGCGCATTACAAACGCATCGGTCGCGCCATCGAGTGCGCCATCGTAGGCGCCGCCGCTCACGGGGAAGTCGCTGGACGAGGTCCATCCGCCCAGCCAGATTCGGCCAGCCGAATCAATTTCAAGAGATGTGATCGCGGTTTCGCCCGCGCCGCCGATCACCGTGGAGTAGGGCATGGTGGCGCCATTCGCCGCGATGCGGGCCACATAGCCATGGCGGGAATTGAGGGAGCTCGTGCGGGCTTTCGTGAAGGCGCCCGCCGAAACAGGAAATTCCCAGCATGTCGCGGACCCGGCCAGGGTGATGCCATCGTTGGCCGCGTGGATGAGCGGTTCCGACAGATCTCCGTCACAGCCGAGAGCCGTGCGGAAGCGCAGAGTGGTCCCGGAGGGATCGATGGCGATGACGGCGGTTTTTAAGTTGTTTGGCCAGTTCTGGGGATAGGGCCCGCCGAACGGCCCGGTGGTGGGATTCACATTCCCGACCGACACGGCGATGTTGTAGACAAAATACATGGTGCCGTCCGGTGCGATATCAATTTTTGGAGGATCGGTGTTCGACGAGAAGGCTGCGGCATTCACATGGATGGTCATCAGGACACTGCTTAAATCCGCCGAGATCTTTGATATATAGAACAGGCCGAAGGGTCCGGTTGGGTTGATGGGTGGTATCGATTCGCCTGGGAGCCTCGGGCTGTTAAGCCATCCCTCGATGTATATATTTCCAGCGCTGTCCGTTGCCACGCTGCTGACGTAATTCGTCTCCTTGCCGCCAAAGATCGTTGCGACCTCGAGAACGGGGTCTATCGTGAGATTGAGCGAGCGGTCATAAGAGCTCACCTGCATGCGCACGCGGTTTTCCGCGAGCAATTGGAAGCGGCTGTGGACTTCGGCGCGCTGTCCCTGCGTGTGCTGAAAGGACACCGGGGCGCGCTGGCGCAAGCGGTGCGTGCCGGCGTGGATGATGAGAGCGCCGGAGCTGTCGAGTTCGAGACGATCCGCGCCCGCGATCTCGAGAACCGGAGCCTGGGGATCGGCGTACGGTGCAAGCTCCAGATCAAATTCCAGTTCCCCGCCGCTGGGGTAGTAGAGCAGATCAATGCCATCGTACAAGCCGCGGTAACGAATACGGCCTGACTTCGCCACTTCACGGAGAGCATTGTTCCCGTCCAGCCCGGTGGAGCTGTCGATGTAACGAAGCCGCGAGGGTTGTTGGTCTTCCGCCACGGGCGTCGCGTGATTCGCGCCCAGCCAGCGGAAATGGAGGACGCGCTCATTCGATGAACCGATGGAGCCGTCTTTTGGACCGGCCGCGCTTGAAGTATCCGAAAGTGCAAGCACAAGGCCGCCGTTTGTGAATCCGGCTGTGACGCCGGGCGCACGCAGAAGATATCTGTAGGCGGGCGGAGCCTGGCCGCTATTATGTTCAAAGGTGAGCGGCTCCGCGGGAATTCGCGCGAAGTCGAAGGCTTCGGGAGAGGGGGCCGGGGATTGGGCGATTCCGGCAACGGGATTGCCCGCCAGCAACGCCGCGAAACAGAGCGATGCCAGAGCTGAAGTTCGGCGAGGAAGAGCGAACGGTTGGAGACTAAACATGGGATAACCTTGCGAGCGAGTATACCAATTGCGCTTCGCTTCATACCAGAGTTAGAAGTCTGTTTAGCTGGAAATTATGAGGCCGCGGTCCGGCCCTTTGAAATTTGCAAACACGATCGCCGAAGGCTGGGGGTTGAAGCCCCGGGCGTTCAGCATAATAGAGAAGAGCTTGGCGTTCGGGAAACAGCCATGCATCATCGGGGCAGTGCCTGCTTCGATGGCGAGAACA
>CAZXBZ010000371.1:0-3860 GCA_964639135.1 uncultured Solibacteraceae bacterium
ACACCACCTTGATGCCGTGATGCTGCGCCAGTTCCGTCATCGCCATGAAATTCTGTTCGATCATTTCCGCCGTCATCGGACCCGTATTTCGCGCGATATCATTTGTGCCGGCCAGCAGAATCATCACCTTCGGTTTGAGTTCGATCACGTCCGCGTACATCCGTCCCAGCATCTGCGGCGTCGTCTGGCCGCCGATACCCCGGTTCACATAAGGCTTGCCGGGGAAATACTCCTCCAGCTTCCAGCCGTCCGTAATCGAATCGCCCAGAAACACCACCCGGTTCGGATCCGCTGGTTGCTTCTTTAATTCCTCGTTGGCGGCATGGTACCGGCCAAGCTGGTTCCAGTCCTGCAACTGGTCGGTAAGCCGCTGGGCCACCGTCGGCAGGCAGCAGCCCGCCACCGGCGGGTCGAATTCTTCCACCAACTGAGCGGAAGCGTGCCCGCTCATCAACAAAACGCCAACAAACGCACAGATCGCCTTGCGTAACATGAAACCTCTTGGATATTCGGAAATCGCGGATCGCGTCCGCACTGGCTCTTATGCCCTTCTTTCAGATATCAAATCCCGCATGCCCGGCACAATCGAAATGCCGGCTTCTTGACGGCGCGGCCCCGCTTGGCTAGCCTCTACTCATGGCCGCGCTTACACCCCTGGAGCAATTCGGCGAGATCGATATCTACCTCTTTGATCAACTCCTCAAAGGCCGCGTCTCGCCCGGCATGCGCATCTTCGATGCCGGCTGCAAGAAGGGCCGCAACATCGTTTATTTCCTCCGCGAAGGTTATGAGGTTTCCGCCGTGGATACCGACGCGGAATCCGTGGAGGCCGTTCGCGCGCTTGCCCGCTCCCTCGCGCCCGCGCTGCCGCCGGAGAATTTCCGCGTGGAACCGATGGAGCGTTCGTCCTTCGGGGATGCCTGGGCCGATGTGGTGATCTGCAGTGCCGTGCTTCATCTTGCCGCGGATGACGCGCGGTTCGAAGCCATGCTTCTCGGAGCTTGGCGCGTGCTTAAACCCGGCGGCCTCTTTTTTTCACGCATCGCCTCCACGATCGGCGTGAAAGATCTGGTGGAGCATGTCAGCGGCCGCCGCTACCGGCTGCCCGATGGTACGGAGCGCTACCTGGTGGACGAAGCTCTCCTCGATTCGTACACCCAGCGGCTGGGCGCAACGCTCGAGGATCCGGTCAAAACCACCATCGTCCGGGATCTCCGCGCCATGACCACCTGGGTCCTGCGCAAGAGCGGTTCCTGACGCCGCCGCGAACTCCCAGGCTTTCCATCCGCCGTTGAACCATCCCGCGGGGTGAATCCGGCGGCCGCCGCGATCTGATACGCTTGAAAACCGTTGTGAAGACCGGTCTCCGGATGCGCCGCAAAGCGTGCTGGAGGCCGGGGAATCAGCCAGGGAGTTGCGCCATGCCGGATCTCGCTCCATTGCCAGTACGAACCCTCACCCGCCGCTTGCTCGGCGGCTTGCTTCTTGGCGTCACCGCCAGCGCCGCGTCCGCGCGGCAGAACACATCGCGCCGCCAGAAAATCCTTGTCGCCGGAGGGCATCCCGATGACCCGGAAACCGGCTGCGGCGGAACCATCCTGCGCTATACCGATGCGGGTTTCGAGGCTGTCGCCCTCTACCTCACTCGGGGCGAGGCCGGCATCCCCGGGGTCTCCCATGACGAGGCGGCCCGCATCCGTACCGCGGAGGCGGAAAAGTCCTGCAAAATCATGAAGGCTCGCCCCGTCTTCATGGGGCAGATCGACGGGGAAAGCGAGGTCACCCCCGCCCTCTACGCCCGGATGCGCGAGGTTCTCGAACGCGAAGCGCCGGACCTGATCTTTACCCAATGGCCGCTCGACACTCACCCGGACCATCGCCACTGCTCCAACCTCATCCTCAACGCCTGGCTCCAACTCGGACGCCCGCAACCGCTTTTCTACTATGAAGTGATGACCGGTTCCCAGACCCAGGTCTTCCGCCCCACCGATTACGTTGACATCACCGCGACCGTCGGCCGCAAGCACGAGGCCTGCTTCGCTCACGTCAGCCAAAAAATCCGCGAAACCTACGACAACGATCATGGCCAGATGGAGCGTTTCCGCGGCCTTGAAGCCCGCTGCCGCTTTGCCGAGGCTTTCGTTCGCCACGTCCAGGGGCCAGGTGCCGTGCTGCTCTGACAAGGCGGAGTTCGCGCTGGCGGCAATCCATGCCGTGAAGCTGTGCAAGGTACTGTTCTCTGTCCACGCCACCCCTCCGGGGTTCCGGTTTCGTTTGATTGGATTCCGGGCGCTGTCGCACCCGGCTGGCTGATGCCGCCCTTCGGACTTTCAGAGCGGGGCGGAGGCGGGAGACTTGGCTTTCGGGGGAATGGCTTGCGGAATCCATGATTTCAGACCGATTCCCCGGCTGGATTCCGGCGGAATGGATTGTTTCCGATGGGCTGGCCGGGACGTAGTACCGCATTCGGCCGAGAGCTTGAAACCAGGGGAACCATTTGCCGAAGTTCGGCTATGATCGGGATAGCAGCGGTGATTTCCGATATGTATGTCCGATATGGAGGCATTCTCTCCGCGCGAGCCGTGGCTTCGCTTTGGCGGCTGGATTAGTGGTATGCCATGCACTCCTGCCTTTGTCCATGAGACGCTTCCGCCTCGCTGTCAGCGGGACGGCGAGATCGATTTCGGCGAGCACTCCGGAGGGCGGGGCCGTTCCCAGGGGTGCGGGAGCGTTCTCTCCAATGCCCCTAGGCTGGCAGCTAGGTCGAGCGCATCGGTAAGAACCGCCGCACAGTCGGGGCTCGACCTGACGGGCTGGGTTCTGCAAAACAGGTATAGCATGCTCCAGCGGCTCGAGGGTGTGAAAACCACCCGGGTTCTTGGGTTGAGCTGGTGGAAAGTGGCAACCATGAGCCGGAACGCCGCACCGGAACTGAACGATTTTACGGTAACCACGAACAGCGCCAGGCACCCACGGTTCACGCAGTTTGTATGGGGCGCGGAGGAGAACGACTACTACTTGAAGAACCACACGGTTGCTGGCCGGCGTTGGCTGGCGAACGATCTTGTCTCCACCGTTCTGAATGTCCGGGCACAAGGAAAAGCTCACCAATGACGGCGGCCATGAGGATGTTCGCCTGGCCGCGAAGAGCGCTGTTCTGCGCCGTTGTGCTTCTGCATTGCAACACGGCTATACAACACGTTAGGGCAGCGACGAGTTACGAGATAGGGAATGCGGCACCGTTCTGCAAGGAATTCCGGCTTGGGAGATGGACCTTCGACGGTACACTAGGGAGCCTTGCGGGTGACGAATTGATATTTTCGTGGAAGGACAACGAGCGGACAGAGTTGCTGGTTAGGTTGACCCACTTTGGAACTTTGAAGAACGCCGCAAACGAAGTATATTTGCTCCATCTTGCTTCTGGACGGGTTCGGCGATCGACGGCGGAGGAATGGGAGCGGGGAATCGCCATCGAACCGTTTGGCTGCTCTTCGAAGGGAGCGTTGTGCGGCGCGGAGTGGTGGAGAACATCCATCAGCGGGCCGCTGGTGGTTGACGGACGCGAGTTGCCGAAAGCGGGCGAGTATTGGGCTGGCCCAAGAACCTCGGCGGCGCCCCCGTCACCCGACAGACGCTGGATCCTGCTGCATAGCTACTCAGGGAACGTGAAGAACTGGATGTCACGGTGGGGTGCAGAGTATGGGCACGTGATCCGGGGCACCGGCTACATCCAGTTACTTCGCATGAAAGATGCCAAGGAGTTGTTCCGCATTCGAGTGCAGGTTCGAAACGAATATCCGGATCAAATTACAACCGATAACCCATGGCTGGATGACGATCTGCTGGTCATTAGCATATTC
>CAZXBZ010000372.1:0-3821 GCA_964639135.1 uncultured Solibacteraceae bacterium
CGGCTCAGACGCCATATGTGAGAGCTGCACATGCGGTGGCGGCGATGCCGCGCCCGTTGCCACCCGCATCGCTCCAGCCAAGGCCAGGGCGATCGATGGCGCAACTGCGTAAGCGGCCGCCGAGCGCTTTTTGCACGCCGCGCCAGACAAGGCCGTGGTCTCCCATACCGGCGTTAAAAACGACAAGGGGCGCATCGCTGCGTTCCCCCTCGCAATAGATGTGGATGCGGCGGCCTTCGAGCGTGACCATCTTGCCCGGTGGAGGGTAGGCGCGCATGTCCGCCGCCTCCAGCATGGATTGCAGCAGCCAGCCTCCGAGCGGGATTGCAAAGACCAGCGCTACCTGGATGTAGACGATAAGGCGGAGCCAGCGGGGAATGGAGGCAAACATGCGGCGCTCGCTCCATTGTCTCAAGGTGCGCCGCGTCTTTGGAGAAAGGGGGCGGCGCCGGATGCGATCGCGCCGGCCTTAATGCACCTGGCGGATGACCGTACGCACCACGCCCTGGATACGCAGATCGGCGCGCGGGATGAGTTCGGGGAAATCTGGATTTTCGGCGCGGAGAAACCAGGAGTTCTCCACGCGCACAAGCCGCTTGAGGGTGCTCTCGCCATCGATGAGCGCGACGACGATCTGATTGCCGCGAGGGTTCGGCGCGGGCTCGGCCACCACCAGGTCGCCATCGAGAATACCCGCGTCGCGCATGGATTCTCCGCGAACGCGAAGCACGAAGCAGCCGGCCGAGGGCTTGAAGCCGAGTGTAAGTTCATCCACCGAGACACAGGCGTCGGGCCGCTGCTGGACAATTTCCTGCGGAGAGCCGGCCGGGATGACGCCGAACAGCGGGAGTTCGGCGACGGGCGCTCGCAGATCCCGCATCGGGCCGGCGAGATCGATCCGCCGGGAACCGCGGTCTCCCCTGCGGATAACGCCCTTGGCTTCAAGCGCCTGCAAGTGTCCTACAATGCCGTTGGGGCTGCGAATGCCGAAGTGCCGCTGCATTTCGGGAATCGAGGGGGAACAGCCATGCTCCGCCCGGAATTCCGTGATGAAATCGAGGATTTCCCGCTGCCGTTCAGTGAGCATTTTTACACTAGAAATTCTTACAGGTGAAGAACCGGATGTCAAGCGTTTTCAAGCATCGCGAAGAGAGCGAGGACGCCTCGTTCCGCGAACGTCTGGCGCGAGCACTCCGAATGCTGGCGGACCGGGGTATTCTGTTCGGCGGCAGCTCCTGGAAATACCCCGGCTGGCTTGGCCAAATCTACACGAGAAGCCGCTACGAGACGCGCGGGAAATTTTCGCGGAAGAAGTTCGACGCGGAGTGCCTGGCGGAATACGCCGAGGTGTTCCCCGCGGTGGGGGCGGATTTTTCGTTTTACACCTTCCCTTCCCGCGAACAGTGGGCACACATGTTCGGGGCTTCGGCGGCTCTGCGTTTCGGCTTGAAAGCGCCGGAGACCGTCACGGTGAAGAAGTGGCCGAACCACGCGCGTTACGGCGCTCGCGGCGGAACCGGGAACGAGCAATTTCTGGACGCGGGCCTGCTGCGGGAGGCCTTCCTTGAGCCGCTGCTGCCCTACCGGGCACGGGTGGGCGTGGTCATGTTCGAGTTCGGAGCGTTCTCGAGGAGCAGTTACGCGGAGGCGGGCCGCTTTGTGGAAGACCTGGACCACTTCCTGAGCGCGCTGCCCGCCGAATTTCGCTACGGAGTGGAGATTCGCAACCGGGAATACCTGGTGGACGATTATTTTGCCTGCCTGAAAGCAAACCACGTGGCGCACGTCTTCAACGCCTGGAGCCGGATGCCGCCGCTCCAATCGCAGATGTCGCGCGAGGCGGCCTTTACCGCGGATTTCATCGTGTCGCGCGCGCTGCTGCGGACGGGGCGGCAATATGAGCAGGCGGTGAAGTCATTCGAACCTTACGAGCACGCGCGGGATCCAAACCCGGAAGCGCGCGAGGCGCTGGCGGCCCTCGGCCACCGGGCGGAACTGGAAAAGCGCATCGCCTATATCTTCGTGAACAACCGCCTGGAGGGGAATGCCCCGGAAACCATGATGGCGATAGCGGAATTGCTGCTGGCGCTGGACGAATGAGCGGTAAATAGTAAAAACACGCAAATCTCGCCGCCGTGCTGGCGGCGCGCGCTACAATCGTGAATTCGATGGAAAGCCTGCTGCAAGCCATTCTAAAAATTAACGACGCGGTGAACGCCGTGGTGTGGGGTCCGCCGCTGATGATCCTTCTGGTGGGCATGGGCGTGGTGCTCACCATAGCGACGCGCGGCGTCCAATTCCGGCGCTTTCCGTTCGCGCTGCGCGAAGTGCTTGGAAAACTCTTCCAGAAGGATTCGGGGACGGGTTCGGTGACCCCGTTCCAGGCGCTGGCCACGGCGCTCGCCTCCTCGGTGGGCGTCGGCAACATCGCGGGAGTGGCCACGGCGATTTTCATGGGCGGCCCGGGAGCGCTTTTCTGGCTGCTGGTCTCCGGCCTGGTGGGGATGGCGACGAAGTACTCGGAGATCGTAATTGCGCTCCACTACCGGGAGCGTGACGCCACGGGCATCATGCGTGGCGGTGCGATGTACGTGCTCAGTAAGGGCTTGAAACTGCGCTGGCTGGGGAGCGCCTTCGCGCTGTTCACGGCACTGGCCGCGTTCGGCATCGGCAATATGGTGCAGGCGAACTCCGTGGCGGACGCGGTGTTCGCCTCCTACGGGGTATCGCGCCAAGCGACGGCCATCGTACTGTGCGTGCTGGTAGGCATGGTGGTGATCGGCGGCATCGGGCGCATCGCGCGGCTCACCATTGTACTGGTGCCCTTCATGTGCCTCCTTTATCTGGCCGGGGCGTTGTTCATCGTCATCCGCCATGCATCCGAGGTGCCCGCCATGATCGCCCTGGTAATCGATTCCGCGTTCACCGGCCACGCGGCCGCCGGAGGCTTTGCGGGGGCGGCCGTCATGCAAACCTTGCGCATGGGAATCGCCCGGGGATTGTTTTCGAACGAGGCCGGCCTTGGCAGCGCCGCCATGGTGCATGCTTCGGCATCGACGGATCACCCGGTACGCCAGGGCGTCTACGGGATTTTCGAGGTTTTTGTGGATACCGTGATCGTCTGCATGCTGACCGGTATGGTGGTGCTGCTGACGGGTGCGTGGACCTCGGGCGTAAACGGCGCGGCGCTCTCCGCGAAGGCGTTCGAGATCGGCCTGCCGGGCGAGTGGGGCCATCTGGTGGTGAGCACCGGGCTGATTACCTTTGCCTTTTCGACCATCGTGGGCTGGGCTTTCTACGGGGAGACCGGCATCACCTATCTGTTCGGCGTGAAGGCACAACTGCCCTACCGGTTGCTTTGGGTGGTGTTCGTTTACCTGGGGGCGATGGGAAGCCTGCAGGTGGTGTGGGGTATCGCCGATACGCTGAACGGGCTGATGGCCATTCCGAATCTGGTCGCGATTGCACTTTCGATCGGCCTGGTGTGCCGGCTGACACGAGAGTTTTTCGCGGTGCCCCGGTAAATTCCTCGGTGCGAGACTACGGGGTGCGCCGCTGGCGGGTGTGATGGCTAAACGGCATTCGGCCGCCAGCCTGAAGCGCCGCCTCCGGCTATAATCGCAACTAGCGCACCGTTACGGTTAGATACAAAAGGTTGCTTTGCCCGGAATCACGCCAGCAGATTCAACGGCGACACCCGAGGCCCCGGAGCGGGTCAGCCATCTGCACACCTTCTTTCTCTTCCCTTTCGCCATTGACCGCCAGATCGTGCGCGAGCAGCAGCCCGATTTCTGGAGCGAGCAGACAGACTGGATCGATGG
>CAZXBZ010000373.1:0-3800 GCA_964639135.1 uncultured Solibacteraceae bacterium
TCCACCAGATAGAGGCCCTTCTCTTTCACCGGAACCGGCACGGTAAGGCTGTTCCAGCGTTCCCTGGCCGCCACCGTCTGCTTCCAAGCGCTCACCAGTTGCCGCTCATTGAGCACCGGCAGTTGCGCGAATTGCGCCGGCGCGGATTTCGACGGCGCGGCCGGCCCCCGCATCCACGCACGAATCCGCGCGCGATCCTCGGCCGTGTACTGTGCCCGCGCCAGATCGCGCAGCGCGTTCCGCATTGTGATTTTCCAGCGGTGGAATCTTTCAATGGGCGTCCGAGGCGCGGGCGGTTTCGGAGCGCGCCCGCCGAACCGATGAGGTTCATCCAGATTCGCGAAGAAGGTCAGGGGATCCCTCACCTTGTAAACGCGGAACTCCAGTTCGCTCACATTCGTGGCCCAAAGGCTGATCTCCGGCGATTCTCCCGTCGCGAAGGTTTTGTTGCTGTTCAGGCCGAAATACGGCTCCGCGTCCTGCTGAGAAATCAGCGGCAGCGCCACCAGCGTCAGGAACAGCAGGCGCGCCGCCGCCAGCGCGGCCCGCCGCGCGGCGCGTGTCCAGTGGCGCGCCGGAAGCTCATCCACGCCTAGTTCAGGTCCGGCTGGTTGATTATCTTCCATCGATAAACCCCAAGGAACATCGGGTTCGCGGACGAGGGATGCCAGCGCGGCTCCGGATGGCGGAAAAGCTCGGCAAGTCTCGGTCTTCGCATTTCCCCTTTCCAGTCGCCGTCCGGCCCGGTATGGTAGACCACATAATCCTCGGCTCCGCCCCGCTCCATCGTGCTCGGTCCAAGATAAATCATCGCGTGAAACGGCATCGATGGGTTCCGCTGCCGGTAAAAGAGCAGATCGCCGGGGCGTGCCTGCCCTATATCCTTTCCGATCGGGGAAGCGTTGTAAAGCAGCAGCGTTTCCGCGTCCGCGAACTGCCCAAATGCGCCGGATTCCAGATCTTCCAGGCGGAATTCGCCGGGCTTCAAGCGGAAAAGATCGGCGCGGAGCGGCGTAAACGGATATTGAAATCGAGCGACATCCGGGATGGGCTTTACGGTCTTCAGCCCCGAGCGCGTCGCCCAGTCTCCGTCGTGGCGGCGCAACGCCTCGCGATAGGCGTAGCGCAACAGCGCCGCGCAATCGTTGATTTCCGGCGCCAGCCCGTCTCCCCGGTAATACTGCTCCTCGGCCAGAAAGCGAAACCACTCACGGAACGCCCGTGCGTCCGCCAGGTCGCTCAACTCGAGAGAATCCGGGAAGCCGTCGCCATTCTCATCGCGCCAATCGGACGCCACCTCCAGTTCGGCCGCAACCCGGCGGCCATCCGCGACGCCCTCCACGAGCCTCACCTTCCCCGGCACGACGCCCGCCCGAAGCACCACGGTCCGCCGGCCATTCTCCTCACGCACTTGCAGGATCCGCGCCACCCCGGCCGGACCATCCAGCTTGTATCCCTCGCCCCCCCTGGTGTCCGCCCGCCCCGGCAGAACGTACTCCCGGCGGTCCATGCCATTCGCCCGCAACGGCTGGCCCCCTTCCACCGGCGCGCCGCCGTTCGCCGGCGCCAGCCACAAAACGGCGCACCCCACCGCGGCGGCTGCCCCGATAGCCGCCACGGCCACCGCTCCGTGCATCTTCGATCGCGCCATTCCACCTCCGCTGGCGGCGCGGCCGCCGCGCCCCCGCGCCGAAAGGCCGCGTCTTGACGAGTCCCGTGCTGGCCCGCGGCCCAAGTTCCCCCTCTGGTCCAAGCGTCAGGCACGCCCGGCGCGGCTCAAAAGCAAGTGTGAATTTCGCCGCAATCCGTACCGGAACCCCAAAGGCTAAGATATAAGCTTGCGGGGTCCGTAAGCGGCCGCGGCTCGTCATGCAAACAGAAATTCAGAGTATCCGGTGCGGAAATTGCGGCGCGGAGCATCCCTACACCATTCTCATCCACGCCGAGGAACTTGAACCGCCCGACCTCGACACCCGCCCCGGCGAAACTCTGCGCGCCTCCCTGCCCCTCTGGATGAAGTGCTGCCCCTCCTGCGGCTATTGCGCCGACGAAATCGGCGGCATCCACGAAGACGCCGCTTCCGTCGTCGAAAGCGCCGCCTACCAGGCGCAACTGAACGATGCGCGCTTCCCCGCCAAAGCCAACGAATTCATCTGCCACGCCCTCATCCTCGAATACCTGGGCCAGTACGCCGACGCTGGATGGACCGCGATGCACGCCGCCTGGGCTTGCGACGACGCCGCGCTCTCCAGCGCCGCCACGCTTTGCCGCCGCATGGCCATCCGCGCCTGGACCGCCGGCAAGCAGCACGGCCAGGCCTTCCACGACACCCACGAGAGCGAATTCCTCATCGCGTGCGACGTTCATCGCCGCATGGGCGAATTCGAGCACGCGCTCACTGCCTGCAATCTCGGCATCGAGGCCGAAGACCTCCCCCAACTGCTCGACGATTGCTTCCGCCTGGAACGCTCCCTGATCGCGCGCAAGGAACTAGGGCGAGGATCGCTGCGCGATCTTGCCATTTTTAGTGCCGTTCCGCCGGGAACGCCAGGCGGCGAATAAAGCAACCCAGCTTCGGCGGCGCGGCCGCCACGGGAGAATGAGCCATCGGCCATGATTTCGCCGTACAAGCCACGGATGCAAACGAAGCTGGATTCCATCGATCTTGCGGTGGCGGTAGTTCTTGGCGCCCTTCTCTGCTACAGAGCCGCGGCGGGGGCATTCCACGTATTCGGCATCTCCGTGGCGTCTCCCATCGCCCTGGCGACAATTGCGTTCCTTTTTGTGGCCCAACGCGCGGTCCGGCTTGCCCGGCACACGCCGCCAGGCAAAGGTGGCGATTACTCACGATGGTCGTGGTGCTTGCCGGTACTGGCGGCGGCGCTTTGTATAACACTATTCCAGCATGTATCCACCGGCCCGTTTCTAAGTGACGACTATATCCTGGTGCTTCGCGCCCTTCGAGAAAATGTACTGCCGCGCGGCGTGTGGTTCGAGGCTGGAGGGGACGGCGCGTATCGCCCCTTGGGGACGTATTATTTTTACTTTACAGCGTACATCGCCGGAGCTTCTCCTCAACTGTGGCGTATTAGCTCCTTGCTCATCCATCTCTTCAATTCAGCAATGCTTTTTGCCATTTGCCGGAAGCTATGGCCTCAATCGCTAAATCTTGCCTGTGTCGCGGTCTCGTTATTCCTGCTCCACGGCACCCGGCCCGAGACGGTCTATTGGACCGCCGGGAGCTTCGACTTGCTCTCGTGCGCCTTCTCCCTGGGAGCCATTCTGCTATGGGTGTCGAGTGGCCGATTGCCGCCACGTGCAAGATGGATTGGCCCCTCGATACTCATGGCCGCCGCGATTCTCTCCAAGGAGAGTGCCTACGCAACTCCATTCGTAGGCTTCGGCCTGATTTACGCATCGAACGCACGCGAGCGCCTTGCCGGACGCGCTTTTCTGCTGACCGGCCTCGCGACCTCCTCGATTCTGATAGCACAGCGCCTGCTGCTATTCCAAGGGCCTGGCGGATATATTGACGCAGCCACCGGGAAACCGCAAATCCTTACCTTAAGCGTGATACCCACGCTTAAGGCGCTGACTTCCAGAATCTGGGAAGTGATGGTTTTACCGGTGAACTGGGATGCCGAGCCGAGTTGGCTTCTCGGTGCGGCCCTTCTAGCCTACCTGGTGGCGTTTACAATAGCCGTTGGCCGTCCCGTCCCTGGCGCGAAGCTCTCTGTGCTCGCTTGTTTTTTTGTGGTATCCGTCCTCCCGGCGATCCATCTTGCCTTAATCGGCGCCGA
>CAZXBZ010000374.1:0-3795 GCA_964639135.1 uncultured Solibacteraceae bacterium
GGAGCGGCAGTGCTACCGTCTAGTTATTGCTGGTACAGAAAAGGGGAGCAGGTCATGATGCTGGCGCGGTTTCTTCGCTGGCTGGTCCACTTCCGAGCGTGGCCTTTGCTGGCTCGGTTTTCGGTGGTATGACGTTGCTGGCCAGTTGGATCGCTTTCTTGACGCCCGCCGTTGCCAGGTATGCTTCGAACTTCGGCTTCCCGTTGATGAGCACGCCGATCGGGCGGGCGGCAGGGTAATCGAAGGCGATCACGTCGCCCGCCTGCATTTTTAGGATATTGCGCACGGAGATCGCGGGTCCGCGGAGTTCGGCCCGAATCTTGACCGGAGAGGCGGCGGCCAGCCTGGCCATGCGCGCCGTTTCCTCGCTGCCCGGCTCACTCTTGCGCACGCTCCAGCGCTGGTCGAATTTCTGACGCAGCATCTTGATAATGATCGCCGGCACCCCAAAATTGAGCATTCCGGTGTTATTGCCGATTTTTACCTCGATGCCCACCGCCACCACCGGTTCGTTTGGCGAGAGGGTCTGCACAAGCTGCGGTTCGGTCTCAAGGCTTTCCATCTTGAGGTCGAAATTCGCGACGCTGGTCCATGCGTCGCGCAGGTCGCGCAGCATGATGCGCAACGCTCCATCGAGTACGGCCTGCTCAATATCCGTGATCTCCCGGCGTATGGTGAGATTGCTCGTGCCGGGGCCGCCGAGCAGTATTTCGATGATGGGGAAGGCCAGCGCCGGATTGAATTCAAGAATTCCCTTGCCCTCGAAGGGCCGGAGCGAGAGCACCGCGAGGCAGGTAGGGGAAGGGAAGCACTGGATAAATTCGGCGAAGCTCAGTTGCAGCACCGAGACCAGATTCACCATGACATAAGCCCGCAAATAGGCCGAGAGGCTGCTCGCCAGGTTGCGGCAGAAGTTTTCGTGCAGCAGGTGGATCTCGCGCAACTGATCTTTCGGAATACGATCCGGCTGGCGGAAATCGTATTTGGAAGCCGTGACGGCCGCCGGCGCGCCGCCGCCGTCTTTCGCCATCTTCTTGAAGACGCGGTCAATTTCTTCCTGCGAAAGGACGCGGTTCTGAGCCATCGGTGAAGATTCTCCCCAAGGGAGGGATCGGCGCGGCGGGGAGTCTTCTTTAGGCTTCGAACGCGAGTTAGCTGGTGAAGGTTGCCGAGGCTCGCTTCCGGCCCCACATGAAGTAGATTCCAAGACCGATGATCAGCCAGATCACGAAGCGCAGCCAGGCTTCGAGCGGAAGGCCCATCATCAATATCAGGCAGGTAAGAATCGAGAGGATGGGGAGCACTGGCGAGAACGGTGCCCGGAAGCGCCGCGGCCGGTCCGGCTCCCGGTGGCGCAGAATCAGCACGCCAGCCGCCACTAGGGCGAAAGCGAAAAGGGTGCCGATGCTCGAGAGGTCGGCGAACGTTCCTATGTCCCAGATCCCCGCTGGAATGCCCACGAAAAGCCCGGCCACCCAGGTGCTGATATGGGGCGTTTTGTGCTTCGGGTGCACGCGCGAGAAAGCGGCTGGCATCAGGCGGTCTCTGGACATGGCGAACCAGACCCGCGCCTGGCCGTACTGGAAGACCAGCAGCGAGGAGACGATCCCAATCAGCGCGCCGATCGTTACGATGCGGCGCACGTTCTGGTAGCCGAGTTCCTTGAGGGCGTTTGCCACCGGAGCGGCGTTACCCAGGGTGCGCCAATCGACGATACCCGTTAGGACCAGCGCCACTCCTATATAGAGCAGCGTGCAGATCACCAGGGTCCCCACGATGCCGATCGGGACATCGCGCTTCGGATTCACGCACTCCTCGGAGGCGGTGGATACGCTGTCGAAACCGATATACGTGAAGAAAACAATGGCCGAGCCGGTAATGACGCCGGTAAATCCGTTCGGCATGTAGGGCGTCCAGTTTTCAGGGTTCACGGCGTTCGCCGCCCCGAAAATGAACACAAGCACGGCCCCCACTTTGATGGCGACCATGATGTTGTTCGTGCGCGTGCTCTCGCGGATACCATGCACCAGCAGCCACGTAAGCACCATGAGCACGATGAAGGCCGGCAGATTAAACCACGCGCCCGTGGCCACGCCGCTCGCGAAAGGCGGCGTGGTCAGTTCCATCGGCAACTCGATGCCGAACATACTGTCGAAGACGTCGGCCAGATAGGCGGAAAAGCCCACCGCGACGGCCATGTTCGAGACGGCGTACTCCAGGATCAGGTCCCAGCCGATGATCCAGGCGGTAATCTCACCGAGCGTCGCGTAGGTGTAGGTATAGGCGCTCCCCGAAACGGGAATCATCGAAGCCAGTTCGGCGAAGCAGAGCGCGGAGAACGCGCACACGATAGCGGTGAGGAGAAACGAGAGAGAAATCGCTGGGCCAGCGCCTGGGCGGCCAATCGTCGAAACGGCGTCCGGCCCGTGGAGAAGCAGATCGAGCACTGGCGCGTGCAGCGCCGAATTGAAACTCATCGTCTCGCCGGCCGCCGCCGTTCCCGAGAGGATGAAGATTCCGGACCCGATGACAGCGCCCAGCCCAAGGGCGATCAGGCTCCAGGGGCCAAGGGTCTTCGCGAGCCGCGCGTGCGGCGCTTCCGAGGCGGCAATTAGCTCGTGGATACTCTTGGTGCGAAAGAGGGTGTTCACTAAGATTGCTCGGGAGTGACGCAGGCGGCTGCAAGACCGCCCGTCCGGGAATACGTGGAACGTTCAGGGGCGGCACGCGAGCGCCCCAACCCGCCTCGGAAAACCCGGCTCCGGCGGGCGGGATGGAGCATTTTTCGCTTAGCGCTTCGATTGTCCCTTGGCGCGCTTTCGTATGGTCCGCTTCATGGACCCTCTGTCGACGTTCTCCGGCCGTTTCGCTTTCGGCGGCGCGTTTCTCCGGGCGGCTCGCTTGAGGCGCTTGCGTTCGGCGGGGTCCGTGATGTGTTTGGTATTCATTTCGTACTCTTCAATCCTGCAAATTTCTCAACGAGTTTCTTGAGGCCGTGGCCTGGGAAACTGATGATGATCTTGGCGTTGTCGCCTTCTCCGTCCCGCCGCACGATCGTTCCCCGGCCATAGCGAGGGTGGATGACGGATGCGCCCGCGCGAAAGCGCGTCTCGCGAACTTCCGGTATCTTTGCCGGATACGCCGCGGGACGGGACGCCGGAAACGTATTTGATTTCGCGGCGGGGCGGCTCGCGGAGGAATTCGCCGCTGGAGCCGCCGTCGGAGCCATACCTCCAAAGAGCTGGCCTTGCACCGACGCGCCTGTACTAGAATAGCCGGATTTCCCGTTCTTTTGGGGAAGCGTTCCAGCGCCCTGGACGCCGCCCGCGGGCGCGCCCCTCCCCGTTTTAGCCCCAGTGCTGGAAACAGGTTCAAGCGGGATGCTCGGAACGCCGTCGGGCGGGTGCGATTGCGCGGGAAACGCGCCGCCGCTCTTGGGCGTCCGTCCGCCGAAGAAATCCCGGATGTTCTCGAGGGAGGCATGGCTCTTGCCGGAGTAGGCGGTGTTTTTGACGGCTTCGTGGACAAGAGAACGGTCCGCCCATAGATCGATCTGGCGCTCATCCTCGTGGTCGAGCTTTTCCACCAGCTCGGCGGGTAACTCGCTCAGGAAGCGACTGCGGACGCACGGCTCGAGGGATCCGCCTCCGAAGCGCCGCCGGAAGCGCGTATGCGTGAGATAGAGTTTCTTCTGGGCCCGCGTCATTCCCACGTAGCAAAGCCGGCGTTCTTCCTCCATCATCGATTGCGAATCGATGGAGCGGCTGTGCGGGAAGAGCTTTTCTTCCATTCCGG
>CAZXBZ010000375.1:0-3783 GCA_964639135.1 uncultured Solibacteraceae bacterium
GCCGCGATCGCGGATCAGGATGCCGCGTTCTCGCAAGCCGTTTACCGCCTTCTCCGCGCGGCCGCTAAGATCCATCAGGATGAAATTGCCATCGCTCGGGAAAAACCGGACGCCCAGTTTCGCGAGGCCGGCTTCGGTCAGCCGCCGCGCGGCCAGCACCTCGTCCACGTAATTCCGAATGAATTCCTGGTCCGTGATCGCCACGCGGGCGGCCGCCGCGGCAACCGCGTTCACGCTGTAGGGCGATTGCCCCTTGCGCATCATGGCCGCGTTACCCGGATCGCTAAAAAGACAGCCGATGCGCAATCCGGCTAATCCATAGACTTTCGAAAAAGTGCGGGAAACAAAGAGATTCCGGTATTTGGCGATCAATGGCAGCGCCGTGACGCCGCAAAACTCGTAGTAGGCTTCGTCGATCAATACGGCCGCATCGTCCGCCCGTTCGAGGATTCGCTCGATCGCGTCCAGCGGAATCGAACCGCCTGTTGGATTGTTCGGGTTCGCGATCATAATGAGCCGCGTCTTGCCGGTGATGGCCTCGATCGCCCGTTCGAGCGGAAACGCCAGGGTCTCGGGCTCGTGCGCGAGCGCCGTCACCTTGCCGCCAGCCACCTCCGCGTAGAAGCGGTACATCGCGTAGGAGGGTTCGAGAATCAGACATTCCTGGCCGTCGTCGAGGTACGTATTCACCAGCACCTGAATGGCTTCATCGGTGCCGTTGGTGAGCACAAGGGAGTCTTCCGGAACCTGGAAGAAAGCGGCCAGTTCGCGGCGGGTATCCGAATACTCGGGGTACGCCGGCAAATCTCCCGCGCTCAGGCGGCTGGCCAGGAACTCGCGCACCTTCGGCGAGCAGCCGATGGTGTTCTCGTTGAAGTCGAGCCGTAACAGATCCTTGCGTCCGCCCGTGGGCGGACGATACGGCGCCATGCGTTCGATCGCGGTCCGCGGAAGGGGCGGCGCCTCGCGGCTTTCGGTCAAACTTTCATCCATTCAGGCGGACCTCCGCGGATCTGGCGTGCGCCTCGAGGCCCTCGGCCCGGGCAAGCGTGGTGATGGAGGGCAGAATGCTTTCAAGACCCTTGCGTGTGAGCTCCTGCACGGAGAGCACCTTCACGTAATCGGCCGCGGAAAGCCCCCCGCGAAGGCGCGCCGCGCCGTTCGTCGGCAGCACGTGGTTGGTTCCGGACGCGTAATCGCCCGCCGCCTCCGGGCTGTATCCTCCGATGAACACACTGCCCGCGTGGCGCACCTTCGCGAGCAGGCCGCGCGAGGGAATGCTCAGATGCTCCGGGGCAAACCGGTTTGCAAGTTCCACCGCCTGGTCGAGCGATTCCACCAGGATGATGGCGCTGTTCCGGCGAATGGCGGCGCGGGCGATTGATGCCGTGGGCAGCGATTCCAACTGGCGTTCGATCTCCGCCGCAACGGCTTCGGTCAGAATCCGCGACGTGGTGAGCAGAATGGCGCTCGCGTCATTATCGTGCTCCGCCTGGGCAAGCATATCGGCGGCGAGATGGACCGGGTTGCCCTCGGCCGCGATCAGCAGAATCTCCGTCGGGCCCGCCACAAAATCGATCCCAACCTCGCCCGCCAGCAGCTTCTTGGCCGCCGCCACGTAGATGTTTCCAGGGCCCACGATGCGATCCGCCTTCGGCACCGTGCGGGTGCCATGGGCAAACGCCGCGATGGCTTGCGCGCCCCCCATTTCAAAGACGTGCGTCGCCTTGAGCAGCGAAGCCGTGCCAAAAATCTCATCCACGCCACGCGGCGTGGCGACGCAGATATTGGGAACGCCCGCCACGCGCGCGGGGATCACCGTCATCAGCACGGTGGAAGGCAGCGGGTAGCGCCCCGAGGGGATATAGGCCGCGACGGTATCGAGCGGACGCACAATCTGGCCGAGCCGGATTCCAGGGCTTACCTCCACCTGGCTCTCTCGCGGAAGCTGCGCTTTTGCGTACGCCTGGATATTCGCGGAAGACGCTTTCACGGCGGCCCGAAACGCGGGCGTCAGCCGCTTTGCCGCCGCGTCGAGGGCGGCCCGGGGCACGCGAACCGATTTGCCCGTGAATCCATCGAATTTACGCGCGTATTCGAGAAGCGCCTTGTCGCCGCGTTTCCGAACCGCTTCGAGGATGGGACGCACCACGGCTTCCGCTTCTTCCAGCCGGGCGCTCTTCCGCCGGAGAAGACTGTTCGCCTGCTTTGCTTCGAGAATCCGGATCATGGTGGTGTCCTCGAACTACAGAACGATCTTATTTAGCGGGTATTCGACGATTCCGTGCGCGCCGGCTTCCTTCAAGCGCGGGATGATCGTGCGAGCCGTCATCTCTTCAACAATCGTGTTGAGGGCTACCCAATTCTCATCACTCAGGCTCGAGATGGTTGGCCGCTTCAGCGCGGGAAGCACATCGAGCACGGCGGTAAGGTGGGTCCGCTCCACGTTCATCATGAGGCCCACGTTGCTGAGCGCATTCATGGCGCCTTCAAGGAGCAGCACGATGTCCTGAAGCTTCTGATGCTTCCACGGCTCGCCCCACGAGCCCAGGTTGGCGATTAGCTGGGTGTTCGATTCGAGGATCGTTTCGACGATACGCAGTTTGTTCGCGCGCAGCGAGGAGCCCGTCTCCGTCACTTCCACAATCGCGTCGGCAAGCACCGGAGGTTTTACCTCCGTGGCTCCCCAGCTGAAGTCCACGCGCGCTTCCACCTGGTTCGCCGCCAGCCATTTCTTCGTGGTGTTCACGAGTTCGGTGGCGATGGTCTTCCCGGCCAGGTCCTTCGCCCCCTGGATGTTCGAGGATTCCGGCACCGCCAGCACCCAGCGCACGCTCCGGAAGCTCTGTTTCGAGTAGACCAGATTACTCAGAACTTCCACGTGCGCGCCGTTCTCTTCCACCCAATCGAGGCCCGTTAAGCCCGCGTCCAGGATGCCGTTTTCCACGTAACGCGCCATCTCCTGCGCGCGGATCAGCATGCACTGGATCTCCGGATCGTCGATCCCTGGGTAGTAGGATCGCGCGTTGACGTTGATGCTGAAGCCGGCGCGGCGGAACAAATCGATTGTGGCGTCCTGCAGACTGCCCTTGGGGATTCCCAGCCTTAGGACGTTCACTTCGTGCCCCCGTAGACGCTGGCCTCGTCGTAAACCTTCGTATCGGTCCGGACCCAATCGCCTTCGCGCCATTCGCGGGAGAAACAGCTCACGTAGCCCTCGTGGCAAACACCGGGCCCGTGCGCGATCACTTTGAGCAGCACAGTGTCCGAATCGCAATCCAGGCGAATCTCCTTCACTTCGAGACGATGCCCGGAAGTCTCCCCCTTCATCCACAGCTTGTTGCGCGTGCGGCTGTAAAACGTGGCGCAGCCCGTGTCCAGCGTCTTCCGCCACGCCTCCTCGTTCATGAAACCCACCATCAACACGCGGTTGGTTTCGTAATCCTGAATTACGGCCGGGATTAAACCGTCGAGCTTGGTGAAATCAAGGGTCATTATCGTTGCCAGAAATGGAAAAGCCCGCCTGAAAACGGCGGGCGTCGGAATCTCAATCGTTGGTGGCTACCAACGCGCCCGCACACACGGAGGATGATGATGTCCGTGGCGCCGGGCCGCTGTGCTGAGATCAACCATCAACTCATAGAATAGCAAAATCCCGGGCCGGGAGTTTTTCCGGGCCGGCGTTTCCGCGCTGGTGCTTGTTCGCGGCGATCGCCCCGCGAGTTTCCGTTGTGCCACCGCTCAGCGCGATTCCGCCTTGAGCCAGCGCACCTGGTAGCGCTC
>CAZXBZ010000376.1:0-3748 GCA_964639135.1 uncultured Solibacteraceae bacterium
CGACCTCGACCTTCGTTCCCTCTCGCAAGATCCCTCGGAGGGGATTCCTTTCTCCACGCTGCCGCCCGCGGGCGCCGATGCCCGGCGTTACCGCGATTGGGAGAAAGATTTCACCCGGTATCTTGCCGGCTCGGAGGGCCTCTCCCTCTTCCAAAGCAAACGTTTCAAGGCAATCTCAAAACCCGGCGAAACGGAGCGCGACTTCCGGCTCTTTCTTCAGCAATCGGCGCGGGAGCAGCGGGATGGCGAAGTCGCCAAACTTCGGGAAAAGTACGGTGTCACTCTTGCCCGGCTCGACGAGCGCATCTTCGCCGCCAAACAAAAGCTTGCCAAGGAGGAGGCGGACGTCCAGCGAGTCTCCACGGATGTCATCGCGGGCATCGGAGGCGCCGTGCTCGGCGCAATCTTCGGCCGCGGCAGTTTCCGCACGGGCGGCGTGGCCGCGGTCCGCGGCTATGGCCGCAAGCAAAAGGAAGAGCAGGATGTAGCGCTTGCAAGCGGGAAGCTGGAGGAGCTGGTGGCGCAGCGCGCCTCGGTGCTCGAACAGTTGGAGAACAAGGTAAGCGATATCTCCGACGGCATGAATACGGCTCTGGACGATATCGAGACGCTCACCGTCAAGCCGTCGAAATCGGAAATTCAGGTACGGCTTCTCACCCTCGCCTGGCTCCCGGAACCCGCATGATCGCCGGGCCGCGCGCGCTATTCCGTTCTGGCGCCCGCGGCTTGATTCGGGCTCCAGAGCACCTCCGGCACGCCAAGCGCCTTCGACGCCCAGCGGCTCCACACAAAGAGGGCGTCGCTCAGCCGGTTCAGGTAATGCAGCGCTTCCCCAGGCGCCTCTTCCTGTTGCGCCAGCGCCGCAAGCAGCCGCTCCGCGCGCCGGCAGACGGTTCGGGAAACGTGCAGTTCCGCATTCAGCCTCGCCCCACCCGGCAGCACGAAAGAGTGCAGTTCGGGCAGCTCTTCGTTCATCTGGTCGATCTCACTTTCAAGCTGCGCGACATCGGCCGGTGTAATTCGTGCCTGATAGGGCTTAACCTCCGCGGCATCGGTCGCCAGCAGCGACCCCAGATTGAACAACTCATGTTGCACGCGCCCGACGATGCCGCCGAGGCGCGCCAGCGCGGGCGTTTCTCCCTCAAGTTCGCGGATCGAGGCCGCCACAACGCCCAGGGTGGCATTCAATTCGTCCACTGTCCCGTAGGTTTCGATGCGAAGATCGTACTTCGGCACTCGCCGTCCGTTCACGAGGCTCGTCATTCCCGAGTCGCCACTCTTCGTATAGATCTTGTTGATCCACAGCCGGGGTTCGTTGAAGGGTTTCGAATCCGCCATCAGCAGTCCTCTCCACCGTAAGCAGTCCTTCCAGCGTAACGCGAACGAAGAGACGCGCGGCCGCGCCGAGAAATGGAGGGCGCGCAACGCAAGAGCAACAGGTTGAATGAATTGCCAGGCGGCGCAAGAGGTGCGCGTATGCCTTTGACCGCCCGAGGCTGATATGGTAATAACACTCGATGCGCAACCTACTTCTGGCTACGATTCTGGCGGCTTTGGCCGTAATGGCGGCAGAGCAGCCGCGCTTCCCCATCCCGACGCCCGCGGCACGGGAATTACAGCGCGTGAACTACCACAAGGTGACTTATCAGCACTACAACAGCCCCGCTCCGGAGCCAGGCGCGGAGAATACGCCGCTGCCGCCGCTCCTCGAGCGGCCGGACGGCACACGCATCGAATCGGCCAGCGAGTGGTACCAGAGCCGCCGTCCCGAACTGACCAAGGAATGGCTGTCCATTCTCGGAAAGGTTGCGCCTGAACCGCGGGATCAGCAATGGTTTGGCGATATCACCCAGGCGGTCCATCGCTCCCGCGCGGAACGCGACGGATACACACGCATTGACCTCGATCTCCCGCTGGAGAAGGATTTTCTCCAGCGCCACCTCCTGCTGATTCCCAAGGGACAAGGTGACGGCCCCTTTCCGGCCGTCATCGCCTGGACCTCGTCGACTCCCGATTACCGGGAGCCCGAGCAATGGTGGGGGTCGTACCTGGCCAGTAACGGCTACGTGGTGCTGACAAGCTGGTCATTCATCCGCAACTACCGGCAGGGCACCAGGGGCACGCAAGCCGCCGAACTTGTCTACGAGCGATTCGGCCACTGGCTCGCCATGGGGAAGATGGTACACGACGTATCCCGCGAGGTCGAATATCTCCGGAGCCTGCCCGAAGTGGACGGGAACCGCATCGGCTTCATGGGATTTTCACTCAGCGCGAAGGCGGCGGTGTACGTTGCCGCGTTCAACCCCGACGTGAAGGTGACGGTTGCGGTGGATCCGCACATTGCGATCAACGGCGGCACGAACTGGTATCCGCCATGGTATTTGGACTGGCGGCGACGCTTCGACGATATCCACACTCCGGACTATCCGATACCGGAACTGCGCGGCACCGTCCAAAGCCTGCTGAATCCGGATGTGAAACGGCCGGGATTTGAGCACGATCACCACGAGTTGCTGGCGCTGGCCGCGCCCCGCCCATTTCTGCTGATCGGCGGAAGCCAATCCGAGGATCAGGGCGGCGATTCGGACGATTTACAAAGCTGGGGCTATATAAACCGCGCGAAAGACGTCTACAAGCTGCTGGGCGTGCCGGAGCGCTTGCAGTATTGCTCCACCAGCGACGGCCATCATGCCACCGGCGAACAGATCGACCCCGCCTGGAAGGCTTTTCTGCGCTATTACCTCCAGGATCACCCGATCCAGTTCGGCGGCTACTGATGCCGGCATCACCGAAAACTCGACCGCATAATTGACCGCGAGGAGGCTCCATCATGAATTCACGCCGCGAATTTGTCGCTTCCGTAGCCGGGATGGCGAGCGCTTTTGCCGCGCCCGCATCCGCGCTTGGCGCGAACGATCGCATTCGTATCGGCCTCATCGGCTGCGGCTCCCAGGGCATGGTGGACATGCGCGCCGCGCTCAAGTGCGAAAACACCGAAGTGGCAGGGCTCGCGGATGTATTCACGAAGCGTCTGGAGGCCGCCAGAAAACTTGCGCCGAACGCCAAGACCTACATGGATTACCGCTATCTGCTCGAGGATAAGGATATCGACGCGGTAATCATCGCGACACCGCAGCATCTGCACTGCGAGGGCTTTACGGCATCCATGGAAGCCGGCAAGCACGCCTATCAGGAAAAGACCATGGCGTTTACCGTGGAGCACGCCAAGAAGATGCGCGCGGCCTATCGGAGCGCCAAACGCACCGTGCAGATCGGCCACCAGGGATGCTCGGCACCGCAACTCAAGGAAGCCGCCAGATACGTTGCAAACGGCAGCCTCGGCAAAATTACCGAAGTGCATGCCCACATGTACCGCAACACGCCGCACGACGAGCCGCAGTGGACACGCCCGGTCACGCCCGATATGTCCGCCGAGAATATCATTTGGAAGTCGTTTCTGGGCGATGCGCGAAACCAGCCTTTTGACGCCAACAAATACATCAACTGGCGGTTCTTCTGGGATTTCTCGGGCGGGAATTATTACGAGAATATGTGCCACCAGCTCGCGTCCACGTACAAGGTGCTCAACCTCCAGATTCCGGAGAGCGTAACGAGCACCGGCGGAATCTTCGTGTGGAAGGACGGCCGCGAAGTGCCGGACACGATGTGCACCTCCATGACGCATTCCGAGGAGCTGCTGTACAACTGGACTTCCGGCTTTGGCAATAACGAGCTGGGAGGCGGCCAG
>CAZXBZ010000377.1:0-3743 GCA_964639135.1 uncultured Solibacteraceae bacterium
GCCGCGGTCACCGAGAGCCGGCTGGAGAACGTTCATGCCATTTACCCAGAACTTGAATCCGGGGGTCACCCTCGACGCCAAGACGATCCTCGATCGTATCCGCTTCCATCTTCGCTACTCGATCGGCGTCCGCAAGGAATCCGCCACGCCCTACGTGCTTTTCAAGGCATTCGCCCTGGCCGTCCGCCAGGAGATGCTCGATCTGCGCCACGAGACCGAAGAGCGCTACAAGGCATCGCAAACCAAGCGTGTTTATTACCTGTCGCTTGAGTTTCTGATTGGCCGCTCCCTGGAAAATAACCTGATCGCTCTCGACCTCTACGACGTGTTCGCGGAGGCCGCGCGAGAGTTCGGCGTCGAGTTGAATGAGATCGCCAATACGGAGCCGGACGCCGCGCTGGGGAATGGCGGTCTCGGACGGCTTGCCGCGTGCTTTCTCGATTCGATGGCCACGCTCGGGGTCCCGGGCTTTGGCTACGGAATCAACTACGAATACGGGCTTTTCCGTCAGCAGATCCGCCGCGGCTATCAGGTGGAAATGCCGGACCACTGGCGCATGGAAGATTCTCCCTGGCAGGTTGAGATCTCCAAGGACGCACTTTATATTCCGGTCTACGGACGAGTGGAAGACGGCGTGGACCGGGACGGTAACTATAACCCGATGTGGATGGATTGGCGCGTCCTCGTGGGCGTCCCCTACGACATGCCCGTCGTCGGTTACGGCGCCAAAACAGTGAACCACCTCCGTCTCTACACCGCGCGAGCTTCCGACGAGTTCGACATTCAAATCTTCAACCAGGGAGATTACATTCGGGCGGTGGAGCAGAAGATCGAGTCGGAAAAAGTATCGAAAGTGCTTTATCCCTCCGACGCCATCGCCACGGGCCGGGAGTTGCGGCTGCTGCAGGAATACTTCCTTGTGGCCTGCTCGCTTCGCGACATCATGGATCAGTTCCGCCGCGATTTTGACGACATCCGCCTGCTGTCGGAAAAAGTGGCGATCCAACTGAACGATACTCACCCCGCGCTGGTTATCGCGGAACTCATGCGCATGCTCGTGGATGAGCGCGGTCTCGAGTGGGATATGGCGTGGCAGCTCACGAAGGCCACGTGCGGCTACACCAACCATACCCTGCTGCCCGAGGCGCTGGAAAAGTGGCCGGTCGGCCTGATCGAGAAAGTGCTGCCACGGCACATCCAGATCATCTATGAAATCAACGCCCGCTTCCTCAAAGAGGTGGAGCGCCGCTGGCCGCACAACGGCGGAGTGGCGCAGCGGATGTCGATTATCGAGGAATGGCCGGAAAAGCAGGTGCGGATGGCCCACCTCGCAATCGTCGGCTCCCACTCGGTGAACGGGGTGGCGGCGCTCCATTCCGACCTCATCAAGAGCAAGCTGGTGCCGGATTTTTACCAGCTATATCCGGCTCGTTTTAACAATAAGACCAATGGCGTTACCCAGCGGCGCTGGAGGAAAGGGGCGAATCCGGGCCTCGCCCGCCTGCGTACGGAGCGTATTGGCGAGGGCTGGATTCGCGATCTGCGTAGGTTGGGCGGGCTCGAACCTTACGCGTGGGATGCCGGGTTCCTGGAAGAGTTCGCCAGGGTGAAGCACGCCAATAAGCTTCGCGTCGCTCAAAACGTGAAGCGGGATACGGGAATCGTGGTGGATCCGGCTATGATGTTCGGCGTCCTGGCCAAGCGCATCCACGAATACAAGCGGCAATTGCTGAACGTACTTTACGTGATTCATCAGTACTTCCGGATCACCGAGGAAGGCCACGTTCCGCGGTCGCCGCGCACCTTCCTGCTTGCCGGAAAAGCCGCGCCCGGCTACTACATGGCCAAGCTCATCATCCGTCTGGTGAATGGCGTGGCGGATGTCGTCAATCAGGACCCGAAGTGCAAGGATTATCTCCGCGTGGCGTTCATGCCGGATTACAAGGTTTCCATCGCCGAATCTCTCATCCCGGGCGCTAATCTCAGCGAGCAGATCAGCACCGCGGGCAAGGAAGCTTCCGGAACCGGCAATATGAAATTCGCCATGAACGGCGCTCTCACCATGGGGACACTCGATGGCGCGAACATCGAGATTCTCGCGGAAGTGGGAGCGGAAAACCTCTACGTCTTCGGGCTTACCGCCGAGCAGATCAGCGAGATGCGGATGAAGGGAACTTATAGCCCGTGGACGTATCTCAACACGCACCCCGAGATTCGCCGCCTCGTCGACGCTCTCTCCAGCAACTTGTTCTGCGCCGGTGAACGGAACATCTATCAGCCGATCGTGGATACCCTGACGCACGGCGGAGACCCCTACTTCCACTTCGCGGATTTCAACGCCTACGTTGCCGCGCAGGAGGCCGCGGAAGCCGATTTCCAGGATGTGACGGCCTGGAACCGCCGCGCCGTCCTAAATGTCGCCCGCATGGGCAAATTCTCGAGCGACCGCACCATCCAGCAGTATGCGCGTGACATCTGGAAGATTCCGGTCGCTTCGGAAAATGGCGGCTAGACGGATAGCCACCGGAAAAGGTTCGTGTTTTGACCACTAAATCGCCACGCGAGAAAATGCTCGAATTGATGTCCGGCGACTTTGCCGTGCATCAAGGATTCCCAAAACCCATGGGCGCCACACCGATGAGGAGCGGCGTCAATTTCGCGATCTATTCGAAGCAGGCCTCTTCCGTGCGGCTCGTGCTTTTCTATCCTGGTGACACGGAAAGCCTGCTTGAGCTTCCGCTGGACCCGAACCGGAATCGCACGGGCAACGTATGGCATATCTTCCTGAAGGGCATCGACCCCCGCGTGGAGTATGCCTACAGCCTGGATCTCAAGCCGAATCCGCGCCCCCATATCCATCGCTTCTACCCCAACGCGGTATTGCTCGATCCTTACGCGAAGGCGATTACCGGCGGAGAGGTCTGGCGGGGTGACGAGAAGCGCCGCACCGCCAGTTGGCCCACTCCCAGGGACCGCCGTTCGCTCGTGGTCGACGATCTCTTCGAATGGGAGCTCGACCAGCCGCTGAACGTGCCCCTCGCGGATTCCGTTCTCTATGAGTTGCACGTGCGCGGTTTTACCGCTCATAACTCCGCGAATGTCGCCAGGCCTGGCACCTACCTGGGCCTGACGGAAAAGATTCCCTACCTCAAGGAACTGGGCGTCACCGCCGTGGAACTGCTCCCGGTGGCTGAGTTCGAAGAAGTAGAGGAGCCCCGCTACAATCCGAAAACCAAAGAGCGGCTGGTGAATTTCTGGGGATACAATCCCATTACTTTTTTTGCGCCGAAATCGAGCTATTCGTCAAACCCGTTTTTCGGGGCCCAGGTGCGCGAGTTCAAGGAGATGGTGAAACGCTTCCACGAAGCGGGCATCGAGGTGATTCTCGACGTCGTGTTCAACCACACCGGAGAAGGCGATGAACGCGGCCCCACGACCTCCTTCCGCGGTATCGACAACGAAACCTATTACATGCTCGACCCCGAGACTGGGCGCTACTACAACTACTCGGGCTGCGGCAACACGCTCAACTGTAACCACCCCGTCGTCCGCGGCATGATCGTCGATTGCCTCCACTACTGGGTCACCGAGATGCACGTGGATGGCTTCCGCTTCGATCTCGCCTCGATCCTCGGACGCGGCCAGGACGGAAGGGTTCTCGCGAATCCTCCGCTCCTTGAAAACATCGCGGGCGACCCGATCCTCGCTGATACAAAGCTGATCGCGGAAGCCTGGGATGCCGC
>CAZXBZ010000378.1:0-3737 GCA_964639135.1 uncultured Solibacteraceae bacterium
CAGGAGGGCTGGCTTCTCCTTTCCGCGGATTACTCCCAGATTGAGCTTCGGCTGCTGGCGCATTTTTCCGAAGACCCCGTTCTGACGGCGTCCTTCCGGAATGGCGAGGACATTCACGTCCGCACCGCCGCCGAGGTCTTCGGCGTGATGCCCGAAATGGTCACCGCGGATATGCGTCGAGGCGCGAAGGTGGTGAATTTCGGCATCGTATACGGCCAAACCGCATTCGGCTTGGCCAGCCAGCTTGGAATTTCGAAGAAAGAGGCGGAAATCTACATCCGCAACTATTTCGATCGCTACCAGGGAGTGAAGCAATGGATAGACGCCACCATCGCGGAGGTGCGCGCGAATGGCTACACGCGAACCCTGTTCGGCCGGCGCCGCC
This sequence comes from uncultured Solibacteraceae bacterium, assembly GCA_964639135.1. GTDB lineage: Bacteria > Acidobacteriota > Terriglobia > Bryobacterales > Bryobacteraceae > JACTMJ01. The sequence goes on from CAZXBZ010000378.1 coordinate 386, forward strand.
CTATCCCGGATCTGGACGCTCGCAACCCCACCGCGCGGTCATTCGCGGAGCGCACCGCGGTCAACACACCGCTGCAAGGCACCGCGGCGGATCTCATCAAGCTGGCCATGATTCGCATCGATCGCGCGATCTCCGAGCGGAAGCTCACCGCGCGCATGCTGCTGCAGGTTCACGACGAACTGGTCTTTGAACTGCCGCCCGAAGAACACGATGAAATAGTCGCTCTTGTTAAAGAAGAGATGGAGAACGTTGTGCCGCTTCGCGTTCCCATCGTGGCCGAAATCGGGGTGGGCCCCAACTGGCGAGACGCGAAATAGGCCGGCCGCGGGGCGCGGACGGCGATTTATGGGAACATGAGGGTATCAAAGGCCAGCCTCTGGGAAACCGCCGAAGAAAGTTGCCAACAACCCATGCAGGGATGGAGCCGCCGTAGTTTTTTAGCTGGCACGGGCGCGCTTGGCGCCTGGCGTCCCGCTTTCTCCGCGCCCGCGAATCCTCAAATCCGCGGCCTGACGATCCTCCATACGAACGACATCCACGCGCGCATCTCGCCCACGCGCGAAGGCCTCGGAGGCCTGGCCTACTTGGCGGCCGCGCTCGAGCGCGAACGGGCAGCCTCGGAAGCCAGCCTTTACCTCGACGCCGGCGATATCGTGCAGGGCACTCCCGTCAGTTCGATTTATGAAGGCGTTCCGGTCTACAGCCTGATGAACGGGCTGAAGCCCGATGCGTTGTGCGTCGGTAACCATGAGTTCGATTACGGCTGGAGGCGCATTTACGACTACCTCAAGGTAAGCCGCTATCCGATGTTCTGCGCCAATCTCGTGGATAGCCACGATGCTTTGCTCACGCCCCCTCCTTATGTGATTCGCGAGGTCAATGGAATTCGGGTAGCGATTATCGGCCTGATTATGGAGTCGCTCGCGCAGCTCACTTACGATTACAACCTCGGTCCGTGGCGGGCGCTCCCCCTCGTGGAAACCGCGCGCAAGTACATCCGGCTGGCGAAAGCCGATAACGCCCAGTTGATTATCGGCTTGGCGCATGTGTTTCCAAGGGAGGAGGCGCTGCTCCTCGCCGAACTGCCCGAAATGCACCTGATTGTTTCCGGACACGACCACGGCGGAATGAAGACCATCCTGCGCGACGGCAACCGCATGGTGGTTCGCACTCGCCCCTTTGGCGCTGAACTGGGCCGCGTGGATATCCGGTTCGACCTTGCCACGAACCAGGTGGTGGATCTCGATTGGCGGCGCTTCCCGATTATCGCGGCGGAGATCGAGCCGGACCGCGCCGTCGCCCGCGAAGTCGCCTTCTGGGAAGCGAAGGTCTCCAAGATGGTTGATCGAGAGATCGGCGTCTCAAGAACCGCTTATACCCGCTTCCAGATGAAGGATGTCGTGGAGCGGGCGATGAGGGAGACCCTGGGCGTGGATTTTGCCTTCGTCAACCGCGGCGCGGTACGCGCGGGTCTCGTCGTTGGTAAGATTCGAGAACGCGATATATGGGATGCCTTGCCTTTCGGCAACCGTATCGTCGTCGGCAAGATTCCCGGAAACCGGATTCCCGAGTCGATTCGCGGATCCCAGACTCTCGATCCTGGCCGCGTTTATTCAGTTGCCACGCTCGATTACGTCGCCGCGAACCAGCGCGAAATCGGAACCGAGGGCCTCGAGTTCCCCGAACCTGGGCCGTATGTTCGCGAGTTGATGATCGACTGGGTGATCGAGCGGAAAGTCGTGGAGTGAACCGCCCCGGAGGGCTTACCCTTCGAACATTTGTCCATACCGGGCCTTGGCCATTTTTTTTGCCAGGCGCTCGACCCGCGCTCCAGACTTTTCTCCGGGCTGAAGGTTCTCCAGGCGTCTGGCATAGCGCAGAGCGCATGGAATATCCTTAAAACGACGCTCATAGAGAATCGAAAGAGCTTCCAATGCGCGGTCGTGCAATAGGTTAGGAAAACCAACAATCTGCTCCACTGCGTCCCGCGCCCTTTCGAAACGGCCGGCCCGGCGCTCGATTTCAAAAATATCCCACAGGGTGCGCGCCAATAAACTCTCTGGAATCGCGGCGTCCACGGCCCTTCTCAGGAGAGGGAGCGCATCCTCCGCGCGCCCGGCCCGCATCAGCCATCGCCCGAGCCCCACGCACTCCACCGCGTGGCGGGCGGGCATCGACCCCGGATCTCGAAAAGCTTTTGATACTACGTACGTAAGACACGCCAGGGATAAGATATCCAGCGCATTGTGGATGAAGATCGGGGCCAGGCCTTGCGCCTCCCCAAAGCGCAAGTAGTTCGTATAGAGTGACGGAATTAAGAAGCCGGGCACATCGCCCGCGCGCTCGTGCCCAAGCACCCGTTCTTCGAGATGGGTGAGCTTGCAGGATTCGAAGCGCAGCTTCCAAATCCGTCTGCAGGCATGCAACAGATCCACATGGGGCATGTTTTCGGTGGGAACGGCGCGGCGGAGCAAGCGGTAGCGCGTCTCGAGTAGCGGGAGATCGAAGGCTTTCCCGTTATAGGTCACCACGGCCGAGGCTTGTTCCAGTTCCTGGGAGATACGATGGAGCACGCTTCGCTCTTCCGACGGCTCGCGCAGAAAGAATTGGCGCACCCGGAAGCCGCCCGGCGAAATGCGGCCCAATCCGATAAGGAACGCGAAAGTCCCGGAACCTCCCGCCAGTCCCGTGGTTTCCGTATCGAGAAAGACCCACTGCTCTCGCGGACTCACCGTATTCAGCGAACATAGCCCTGAAAGCAGATCTTCCGGGGAGTCGGCCAGGTCCCCGACGGCAAACCGGCCATGCACGAAATCGAGCGGATAATCCGTCTCGGCTTCAAAGTGCTTGCCAAATGGCGTTTCAACAATCGAGCCGCTCAGACAGTCTTCGATAGCGCTTCGCTCCACGCGCCGCGGGGAGTGAAGAGGCTCCGCGTATCCGTGATCGAGGCTTCGTTCGAAAGCCGTGTCATCCCCGGCGCTCTCCCACGGGGGAAGGTCCGCCGGGGGCCGCGAAGCCGCGGGAAGTGGAGAGGCTCCGCCGTTTCCCGCCCCGCCGGAAGCCTGGCTTGCACTCTTCGACTCGATTCGCCGTAACTTCTCTCGCAGCCGCTCAAGCTCTTCCCGGAAAATTCCCACTGAATTCGCCTTTTCTTTGCTAGGATAGGCCGTTTCTCGGCTCACTTCAAGAACGGCCTGGTTTCCGGCAAAAAATCATCCAAGGCGCGCCCGTGAACACGCGGTCTGCGCAATTACGTATTAAGGAGTTCCCTCTAGAGTTGAGGCAATCCTTCCAAGACATGGCCAATAGAGTTTCCGCCACCGAATTGACGGAGCAGATTGACGAAATT
>CAZXBZ010000379.1:0-3721 GCA_964639135.1 uncultured Solibacteraceae bacterium
ATGCGTAATCCAGCAATTCCGCCAAGTCTGCCAGATCCGCCTTGCGAAACTTCGCCAGAACGAACCGGGCGGCATCCCCGAGAGGATGCCCTGGGTGGATCCCCGCGCGCACGCGAACAAAATCGCTTGTGCCCAGGTTTCCGACAATCGATTTCATGCCGTTGTGGGTCCCGGCCGAACCCTTCAGCCGGATCCGCAGCCCGGTCCACGGCAGATCGAGATCGTCGTAAACGACGATCAGATCTTCCGCGCCAAGACCCTTCGCGGCTAACAGCGGCTTTACGGCGCCGCCGCTCAAATTCATGTAAGTTTGCGGCTTGGCGAGAATGAGCGCGGTGTCATCCACGCGGCCGAAACCAATTAATGCGTTCGACGACCGTTGCGAAATCCGAATCCCGAGCCGTTCCGCCAGCCGGTCGGCCACGTGAAAACCAATATTGTGCGGGGTGAGCTCGTACTGGTTGCCAGGGTTGCCCAGCCCCACGATCAAAACGGTTTTTCCATCCTTGCCGCTCACCGACGCACTCCGCGAAGAAGCTTAAGCGGCCTTTGTCGCATCGAAAACTACTTCTTCGGCTTTGCCGCCGGCGCCGCCGCCTTTGCCGCTGGCGCGGCCGCCACCGCCGGCGCACTCGCCTCCGCGGTCTCGGTAGCCAGGGTGGAGGCCCGCGTTCCGGCGATAAGAGCCATCACCAGCACGGCGGGGCTCAGCAAGCGCATTCCTTCCGGCAGCGGCAGTTCCCCGGCGCGGATGCTGTCTCCCAGCTTCATCGCCGAAACATCGATCGAAATCGCTTCCGGGATGTCTCCGGGCAGGCACTCCAGAGCTACACTGCGGTTGATGACGTCGAAAGTACCGCCCTGGTTCTTGACGCCCACGGGCACACCCTTGAACTGCACGGGAACTTTCACGATCACGGGCTTGCCGAGATCGATACGCTTGAAATCGACGTGGGTGATATTGTCCCGGACGGGGTCAAGCTGCCAATCCACGATCATGGACGGCTCCTTGGCCTCGCCCTCGATATCGAGTTCAATAATCGTGTTGTAAGTGTATGCGCTCCGAAAGACCTTGACGATCTCCGCCGGGTCCACGCTGATGGCCAGCGACTCTTTGTGCGATCCATAGAGGACGGCGGGTAGCCGTTTCGCGGCACGCAGGCGATTGTTTACGTTCTTGCCGCGGCCTGAACGGCGCTGCGCGGCCAGGGTGACAGTAGCACTCACAAGATTCCTCCATCCAGGCCGCAAGTCCGATTTCACGTGGGTTGCGTCACCCGGAATATCCTTTAGATTTTAGACCGTGCCGGTGACGCTTGCACCCGGCGCGAAACTTGAACAAAATTCGTTACACAAACAAAATACTGACGCTCGTCTCTTCGTGGATCGATTGCACGGCTCTTGCAAGCAGAGGCGCCACGGAGAGCGTTCGGATTTTCTCGCACTTCGCGGCTTTCGCCGAAAGCGGAATCGAATTGCAGAAAACCACCTCGGTTAGCCGCGAATTCTGGATGCGATCCACCGCCGGCCCCGACAGAACCGGATGCGTGGCGCAAGCCCTGACGCTCGCGGCGCCGTAATTGATCAAGGCTTCGGCGCCTTTCACCAAAGTGCCGGCCGTATCGATCAGGTCGTCGAACAGCAGGCAATCCTGTCCGCGAACATTGCCGATGACGTTCATTACTTCGGCTATGTTCGCTTCTTCCCGGCGTTTGTCGATGATCGCAAGCGGCGCGTTCAAGCGCTTTGCGAATGCTCGCGCGCGCTCAACGCCCCCGGCGTCGGGAGAAACCACCGTAAGATTGCTTGCGGCGGGCCCCTTGAAATACTCGATGAAAACCGGAGTGGCGAACAAGTGATCCACGGGGATATCGAAAAATCCTTGAATCTGCGCGGCGTGCAGGTCGAGCGTTAAAACCCGGTCCGCTCCCGAGCTTTCCAGAAGCTTCGCCACCAGCTTCGCGGAAATGGGCACGCGTGGCTGATCTTTACGATCCTGGCGCGCGTACCCATAATAGGGTAGCACGGCGGTAATCCGGTCCGCCGAAGCACGCCGCAGAGCGTCGATCATCAACAAAAGCTCCACCAGATGCTGGTCCACCGGAGTGGAGGTGGGCTGCACCAGAAACACGTCCGCGCCCCGGACATTTTCGTGGATCTGAATGTAATTCTCGCCGTCCGAGAATTTCTTCACCGAGGCCAGCCCGAGCGGCACATCCAGTTCGTCGCAGATTTCCTGTGCCAGCGGTACGTTGGCGTTGCCCGAGAAAATCTTCAATCGGGGGAACTTGCCGCCATGCGGCGCGGCTGCCTTTAAGCGTGGTGAGGATGGGGAGGCCATAGTTGATTCGAGTACGGATACAGGCTGCGCAGCCAAGCCCTCTGATACCGCCGCCGCGGAAGCAGCCGGAATCGCCGGATTCTATCTCCGGGCAGTTCCGCTTCCGCGCGCCTCGCCTCCTCCGGAGTTGCGTACAACGCAAACAGAGACGAGCCGCTGCCGGACATCATTGCATGAAGCGCGCCGGTCTTCGCGAGTCTCAACTTCCAGTCTTTCAGTTCGGGGTGCGAGTGGAAGACCACCGCTTCAAAGTCGTTCACGCCAAGGCCCGAACCCAGCGGTAAAGCCCTGGAGGCTTCATCGTTCGTATCTCTCCGCGATGCCGCGGACCACGGTACGAATTGAGATGAAAACTCCCTAACGATTCTAGCAGACGCGGCATTTGCTTCCGGGCGCGCGAGGCGGCCGTACGCCTCCGCTGTCGAGACCGCGACGCCCGGCGTCACCAGCAAGCCCGTAACAGCCGGAAGGTCCGGCGCCGGGTAGATCTCTTCCCCGCGTCCGAGTGCGATCGCCGCGCCGCCCAGGAGGAAGAAGGGAACGTCGCTACCCAGTTCCGCGGCAAGGGCCAGAAGTTCATCGGCTGGAAGCGTCTTTCCGGTCAGCGAGGGAAGCGCCAGAAGAATGCTCGCGGCGTTGCTCGATCCCCCTCCCAGGCCGCCGCCCGCCGGGATGTGTTTCGTGATGCCGATACGCACGCCGCCCCGCGCGCCCGCGCGCTCCAGAAAGGCGAGCGCGGCACGGTGGGCGAGGTTTTTCTCCGGGGACAGATCGAGCCCCGCGCAAACCGTACTCACGTCCGTCCGGTTGCCGGGGCGGAACTCCAGGTCGATGCGATCCGCGAGTGAAATGGTGTGGAACAGCGAGCGGATCTCGTGGAAGCCGTCCGTCCGCCGGTGGAGCACCCGCAAGTCCAGATTGATTTTGGCGAACGAGCGAAGCCTGACGCGGCGGGGCGTGCTCATCGGTTTCTTTCCGCGCTCTCAGGATTGATAGTGAACCAGCGAGTAGATCTCGGTGTCCACGCCGCGCAGCTTCTCGCGGCCGTTCAGAAAATCAAGCTCAAGAACAAACGCCAGCCCGACGAGATCTCCGCCCAGCCGTTCGACGAGCGAAGCGACGGCCGCGGCCGTACCGCCGGTGGCGAGCACGTCGTCAACGATCAGCACTTTCTGGCCCTTCTGAATCGCATCCCGGTGGATCTCCAGCCGGTCCGTGCCGTATTCGAGCGCATATTCCACGGATTCGCAGGCGGCGGGCAGTTTCTTCGGCTTCCGCACCGGGATAAAGCCGGCGCCAAGAGCATAAGCCACCGCCGATGCGAAGATAAACCCGCGTGCCTCGATGCCGATCACCAGGTCGATATGCTGGCCGAGGTAC
>CAZXBZ010000380.1:0-3713 GCA_964639135.1 uncultured Solibacteraceae bacterium
CGCGTTTCCGTACCTGATTCTGCGAACGCTCAACTACTCGGCCGCCGTGCTGGGGCTGATTTATACGGCGGGTGCGGTGGCGATCGCGGTGCTGGGGCTGCTGTTCGGGTTTCTGACGGATTCGTGGGGACGCAAGCAGACTCTGATTATCGCGGGGCTGATGCTGCCGGTGGGCTGCCTGCTGGTATATTCCTCGGGTGCGCTGCCGGTGATCTTCGGCGCGGCCATGGTGGGCGGCTTTTCGGCCACCGGGTCGCTGATGAGCGGCGGCGCGGGCGGATCGGCCGCGCCGATTCAAAACGCGCTGATCGCGGATTTAACCCGTCCGGATGAGCGGACCTCGTACCTCTCCATTTTTACCTTTGCGAGCGGGCTCTTTGGCGCGATGGGGACGCTGATCCCGCGCGTGATCGAGGCGCGCGACGCCTTTCTCGCCGCGGCCCTGATCTCGAGCGCCGGATGCTTGCTGCTGATCCCGATCACGAGGAAACCGGCTCCCGGACACGCGCGCCGGTTGCCAAGCAAGGGCGTGATCGGGAAGTTCACGATCACCGGGGCGCTGAACGGCTTCGCGCAGGGGCTGGTAACGCCTTTCCTGATTCCGTTTTTCATCCTGGTTTACGACGTGCCGCGATCGAGGATGTCCACGTACGGCTTCGTCGCGGGTGCGATTGGCGCCGCGGCTCTTCTGGCGGCGCCGTATCTTGAGCGGAGGCTGGGGTTCGTGAAGAGTATCGCGCTGACGCGCGGAGTGGGCGCGCTTCTGCTGGCCGCGATGCCGCTCTCCCCGGCGCCGGCCATCGCGCTCGCGATCTATTTCGTAACACCGGCTCTGCGGGTGGCGGCGCTGCCCGCGCAGCAGACCGCGATCACCGAACTGGTAGGCGGGGGCGAAGTGGGCCGGGCGCTGGGCATCAACCAAGTGGCGCGGCTCGCGGCCTCGTCGCTTGCCATGACGCTGACCGGGTATCTATTTCACGCGAGGAACATCAGCCTGCCGTTTTACATCTACGCCGGGATCATGTTCCTGAACGTGTTCCTGTATTTCCGTTTTTTTGGCAAATTGCCGGCCACCGGCGCCCATCGCGCGCGTGGGTAAGCGCGGCCAAGCGTGTCTTGTGGCCGCGGGTGGAATGTGATTAGCTTGGACGAAGAACACGCGGTGGAGGATCTTTCCGATGGCACGTTTAGAGAGGCATCTTCCGCAAGGCTTGTGGCGGTTCGCGCTTGTCTTGGGGCTGTTTTCGCTTTTGTGCATTTGGCCAGGTTTCGCGGCGGCCCAGACGCGGCCGTTTCGCTTTCACCCGGCTCCGGGTGAAGCCGTGCAGTTTTTGGAGCCGCGCGCTCAAGGCGGATACGTGGCGGTAGTGGGGCCCGGCGGCTCTTGGGAGGATGTGAGGGCTATCATCGTGTCCGGAGACTTTACGGACGTCGATCAATTTTCGCAAACGGACGGCTTTTTGCTGGGGGACACCGCTAGGACAAAAGCGATTCTGCGGCTGGACGCCTCGGGGAATGTGCTTTCACGGATTGAGATTGAGGCGGACCGCGGCATTCTGGCGAGCGGCCTGGTGCAATTGCGGGACGGAAGCGTAGTGGTGGCGGGCACGACGAACTCGCCGCATTACAAGGTAGCGCGGGAGCTATTTCCCGGAATCTCCATCCCAGAGACAGGGGAGGCGTTTCCCGAGAGCTGGGGCTTTGTCCTGAAAACCGATGCCGCTCTCCGGAAGATCGAGACGTCGAGCCTGATCGGCGGCCAAGCGCGGGGCACGGGGGAAGGCACGCGGATTCTGGATGTCGCTCGCGACGCCCAAGGAAATATCTATCTGAGCGGTTCCACCACGCACCGGGATTTCCCCGTGACGGACGGGGCCTGGCGGCGCATGCCGGACCTCCGCGAGGCGGACGGCGAGGCCGGCCGAACGCTCAGCGAGGGGTTTCTGATGAAGCTGAGCCCGGACCTCGGTTCGCTGCTTGCTTCCACCTTTCTGGCGGCGGAAACGCCGAATTGTCTGCCACCGGGGTCCGGGCCTTGCCGGAGCCGGGGCGTTGCGAACGCGGCCGTGCGTCTGACCGTTCAGCGGCAGGGGAATCCAGCGATTCTGCTGGCCACCACTGGAAACGATTTTCCCGTGACCGCCGGAGCCTATCAGGCCCCGGCCGGCGATGAGGCGTTCAGGAGAGGCATCGGCCAGCGCTTGCATCTGGCGACATTCTCCTCCGATCTTACGCGGCTCATTGCGTCGTCGCACATCAGCACCGCGGATCGAACCATCCCCTTCCCGGTCAGCGGGGCGCGGCTGTTAGCGTCGCCGGATGGGAATCTGCTCACGCTTCACTCCGAGATGAAATTTCCCAGTATCGAAACGGGAGGCATTCAGCAGACGGACATCCTTTCTCTCTGGAACCCGGAGGGCGCCGTAATGCTCGATAACCTGCGCTTTGAGGCCCGGGGGGAAGAAGCCGCGAGCGCGAGCATGCTGGATGTGGAGAGCGGGCCGGATGGATCGGTCTGGGTTACTGGAATCGCCAATCGGGACAGGCTCGAGATTGCCGGCCTCGATCCTGTCATAGACGTGCCGACACCGTGGAACAATTTTCTGCTGAAGCTGCGCGGACCCGGATTGACGCCGGAACGCGTGGACCGTTTGCCCGCGGGCGTGGCAATCGGCATTGCGAGCGTCTCGGTGGCCGGCGTCAATGTGGTCGATCAGAGCGGGCGGGTAAGCCAGTATCCGGCGGAGGGAATCTCTTCTCCCGCGATCCTTGGGATCGCCGACATGGCGGCACCGTCCGTTGCCGTGCTTCCAAGCATGGCGCCGATGCAATTAGTGCGGCTGATGGGGACAGGCTTTGGGCCAGCGGATGACGTTCATGGCTCCTTCGACCGCAATGGTTTCCTGAGCGCGATGATCGAGGGGCTTCGGGTGACGGTGAACGGCAGGGCTGCTCCGCTGCTCGCGGTGGGGCCGCACTTTATTGATTTCGTCGTGCCGTCGGCCGCGGCGGAAGCGCTGGCCGATGGGAGCGGGAAGGCGATTGTGAAGCTCAGCTCGGCGGGCGGGCTGGATCTTGAATACGCACAGGAAGTAGCGCCGTTCTGGCTTCGTCCATTTGCGCTTTCGGTGGATGATGGATCCGGACTCTCGTCCTTCGCGGGCACTGTTCTCAATGAGGATGGAACCGTGAATGGCCTCAGTTCGCCCGCACTGCCGGGCGAAGTCCTTACGGTTTACTTGAACGGGGTGGGGCTGCCAAGCGGCATTGTCCCCGACGGAAAGCGCATGGACGCGGCACTGCCCTGGTTCGAGACTCAGCCGCTCCTGACGGTGACACAGCCTCTTTCCGAACTGGAGCCAGTGCGGCGAGCCGCTGGAGAAACACTGTATTTCGGCGCAGCCCCAGGGCTGGTGGCCGGGACGATCCAGATGAATTTCCGCATCCCGAAGGCGGCCCTGGACGAACGTGAGTTTCTAGCGGGAAATTCGCGACTTGTCACCGTGTCAGTCAATCTGCCGGTACGTGGAGAAGCAGGCGAAGTCGCTTTCCGGCATGCGGCGAATCTCCACATCTGGATGCGGTATTGCGCCAGCGAGGATGACCCTGCCTGCAACGCGCGGTGAACGGGTACGATTGCGGAGCAGCGGAACTCCGAGGGGTGCGCGACATAAAAGTTGGGCGGTCAGGCGGCTTTGCCTCGGGAAGCCCAG
>CAZXBZ010000381.1:0-3709 GCA_964639135.1 uncultured Solibacteraceae bacterium
CGTTTATCCGGCTGGCCGGGGCGGGATGCCCTGGCCAGCCGGTTCCACGTTGGAGCATCGAGTCTCGCTTGAATATCTGCCACTTACACCTGATCCGCGGCATCTAAAGTCTTGTTGGTAGCCCGACGAGTGACATAGCGGCGCTTGTCCGCCACGGCGCGCCGCCCTCTATCAGCTCCCCGGCCCGCCGGATCGTTTTTTCAAAGGAGACATGAGTTCATGATTGGAGTAGGAAGTCCATTTCCCGCTTATTCCCTGAAGGCCTGTGTAAGCCTCGAACAGGGGAAAGAATTCGAAACCATCAGCGATACGGATTACCCCGGCAAGTGGCGGGTAATCTTTTTCTGGCCGATGGATTTTACCTTCGTCTGCCCCACGGAGATTGCCGCTTTCGGCAAACTGACGAGCGAGTTCGCCGACCGCGACGCGCAACTGCTTGGCGCCAGCACGGATTCCCACTACGTCCACCACGCCTGGCGGACGCACCACGAGGACTTGCGGAACCTGCCGTTCCCGATGCTCGCCGATAACAAGCACGAGTTGACGACGGCGCTAGGCATCCTCGACCCCGAAGCGGGCGTGGCGCAGAGGGCCACCTTCATCGTCGATCCGCAGGGAATCGTGCGCTTTGTGATGGTGACCGATCTCTCGGTTGGCCGTAACCCGGAAGAAGTTCTCCGCGTTCTCGATGCACTGCAGACCGACGAACTGTGCCCCTGCAACTGGAAGAAGGGGGAAGAGACGCTTCACGTTGCCTAGCCAGCGGTGATTTGCGTCGGAATCGATCTATGTCCGTGGAGAACCTGGCGGGGATGATCCCCGAATACGCGAAGGATCTGCGCCTGAACCTCACGAGTCTCTTCAGGCAGACCGAATTGTCCGAGACCCGGATGTGGGGCGTCGTCGTTGCTTGCGCGATGGCGTGCCGGAACGGCCTGTTGATCGAAGAGCTGCTGCCGGAGGCCGCCACTCATCTGAGTGAGAAGTCGCTTGAGGCGGCGAAGGCGGCCGCCGCGATGATGGGCATGAACAACATCTATTATCGGTTTGGCCATCTCAGTTCGAATTCCAGGTATAAGGAATTGCCTTCCCGCTTGAGGATGAATGTCATCCGCACGCATGGGGCGGATCCCGTGGATTTTGAACTGTGGTGCCTGGCCGTCTCGGCGATCAATGGCTGCGGTGTTTGCGTGGATAGCCACGAACGGGTGGTGCGTGAAAAGGGAGTGACGGAAGAGGCGGTGCTCACCGCGATACGGCTGGCATCCACCCTTCATGGATTGGCCACCGTGCTGGAAGCCGAAGCGTACGTTGAATCGTAAACAGTACCACTTCGTGGATAGTTAGCGAAACTAAAGCGAAGGGCGAAGCCGGGTATACCCGGCTTCGCCCTTCTTTTTCTATAACCAATTTAGCATTCCGGAGAAAATAAGGAAGTAAGTTGTCTCTGCTGGGATACGCCGCGCTTTCGAGGAGCGCTTGTGCCCAGGAACCTGAACTCTTATAAGGAGCAAAGCGCGAGTGGCATCCTCGCTGCCTGAATTGAGCTTCGATCCGACGGAACCGGGCGGTCAGGCGTCGGCGCGATTGGCGCGAACGCCGCGCTCCGCGCCGCTTGAGGCCACGTGTATCGTCGATTCCCTTGGCGCCGTGTGCCATATGACCGGGGAAACGGAAGGATTGCTAGGCGCGGGGCGGGAACTGGCGGGGCGCGCGCTGGTGGAGTTCGCGGTCCTACCCCATAGGCACGACCTGCTCCACTTCCTCAGCACCGCTCCCGAGTGCGCGGAGGCGTCGAACGGCCATGTCGCCGAGTTCGTCTTCGCCGACGGATCCCCCAGGCCGGTCCTCATCTCATTCGAGGGCTCCTTAACGGACGTCCGGCCCGCTCTCAACATATTTCGTATTTGTGAGATTCGGGAAGAGACGGAGGATTTCGGCGTGCTGGATGACCGCCTGCGTCACATGCTCGCAAATCTGAAGGATGTCGTCTTTGAACTGGATGAAGCGGGGCGTTTCCATTATCTGAACGATGCCTGGGAAGATCTGGCGGGCTTTTCCGTGGCCGAGAGCTTGCGGAAGTCCCTGGTGGAATTCATCGATCAGGACGATACTCAGGACTTTGTCGGCGATTTTGAAAAGATCGTTCGGGGCGAGAAGCGCTCCATGCGGCAGGATTTGCGGATTCTGCGCCGGAACGGCGGAGTCAACTGGTGCGAGTTTTACGCCCGCCGGGATACTTCTCTTTCCACCACCGAAATCCCGGTGATCTACGGCAGCCTCACCGATGTAACCGCCCGCAAGATCCTCAAGGACGACCGCGAGCATTACATCAGCAGCCTGCAGGAAGCCCGGGAGCAGGCCGAGAAGCAGGCGAACTCGCTGACCCACCTCGCCCAGCAACTGATGGTCGCCAGGGACGAAGCCGTGCGAGCCATCGAAGCGAAGAGCCAGTTTCTGGCTAACATGAGCCACGAGATCCGGACGCCGATGAACGGCATTGTCGGCATGCTTGGCTTGTTGCTTGAAAGCGAGCTCGGAAAGGACCAGCGCGAATACGCCGACATCGCCAGAAATTCCGGTGTCGCGCTGATGGAAGTGCTCAGTGAGATTCTCGATTATTCGAAGATCGAGAGCCGCAAGCTCGAGCTTGAGATCGAGCGCTTCAATCTCTATCAGCTCCTCGACGACATCATCGAATCGTTTGCCGAGCGCGGCGAGGTCAAGAATGTTGAGATTCTGTGCCATATCGATGCGGAGGTGCCCATCAATGTGGTTGGGGATCCGCAGCGTTTGCGGCAGATTCTCAACCATCTGCTGAGTAACGCCCTGAAGTTTACGCACGAGGGCCGTATCCAGCTTTTTGTGGCGGCGATCGAAGTGGAGGGCCGCCGCTGCCGGCTGCACTTCGAAGTCTCCGATACGGGCGTCGGCGTGCAGGAAGACCGGCAGCCCCACATCTTCAAACCGTTTTATCAGGTGGATGGATCGAACAGCCGGAAGTTTGGCGGCACCGGCTTGGGTCTTGCCATCTGCCAGGAACTGGCCGCTCTGATGGGCGGGGATATTGGCGTGGATTCGACGCCTGGGGAAGGCGCGACCTTCTGGTTCACCGCCAATTTCGGCTTGCCACCGGACCCGCAGCCCCGTGAGGATGTCAGCAAACTGAACGACCGGCCCATTTTCGTCTACTGCAACAATCTTCATCTGCGCGCGGCGCTTTCCCGGCAGTTGGGCTCCTGGGGAATGGCCGTGCAAACTCCGCAGGATATCAGCGAGGCCGTCCGCGCGCTCTTGCGCAAGTCGGCCAGCGGACCGGCCGTGCGCGTTCTCGTCGCGGAAGCGGAAGCGCTCGCCCAGTGTCCGGAAGGCACCGTGGCGAGTCTCAACCGGCTCACGTCGAATATCGAGGTCCGGCTGATTCTCTTAACGCCCCACCGCCGAAGCGCCTACCGCGCGGCGCTCAAGGACCTGATGGTTTCCGCCGTGCTCAGCAAGCCGTTACGCTCCTCGAAGGTGCAGGAGGTGGTGCTCAAGGCAATCCGTGAGTTTACGCCGAACCTTCCGCTCGACGAAAGCCTGGAGGCGTTCCAGGCGGATCAGATCGCGCCGGAGACCCAGAGCGGGACGAAGGGCCGCATCCTGATTTCGCAAACCGATTGGGTCCATCAGCGGCTCACCATCTATCTGATGTCGAGCCTCGGCTACC
>CAZXBZ010000382.1:0-3704 GCA_964639135.1 uncultured Solibacteraceae bacterium
ATTTCAAACACCGCCACTTCCGTACCGAACCGGTTGAACATGGAGGCGAATTCCATCCCAACCGCGCCGGCGCCCACCACGGCCAGGCTCTTCGGAACCGAACGCAGGTTCAGGATTTCGATATTCGTGAGGATTTTTTCCGCGTCTGGTTCCAGGCCGGGCAGCATGCGGGCCTCGGAGCCCGTGGCGACAATGATCGCCCTGGCCTCGAGAGTCTTCTTCCCGCCGCCCTCCGCGGTGACTTCGACCTTTCCCTTGCCGAGCAGACGGGCATAACCCTTCACGACTTCGGCCTTATTCTTCTTCATGAGATAGTCCACGCCCTTGGCGTTCTTATCGACTACATCATTCTTGATGTCCACCATCTTCGAGTAATCGAGCGTGGGGTTTTGCACGGTTACGCCAAGCTCGGCCGCATGGCGGAAGTGATTCCACACCTCGGCCGAATGCAGCAGCGCCTTCGTGGGCACGCAGCCCACATGCAAACACGTCCCGCCCAGTCTCGGACGCTTCTCAATGATGGCAGTCTTCAAGCCATATTGTCCGGCCCGGACGGCCGCCGGGTAGCCGGCGGGGCCGCTACCGATGATTATCAGGTCGTAAGACATCGCTACTTAGTGTAACATCGACATCATGACGAACCGGCCTGCAATCCATGAACTTGCGGGAGAAATTTACCTGTTCGATAGTATACGCTTACGCAAAGAGAAACCTCTTCCGAACCTGCCTCATGAATTCAAGCGGTTTCCGGCGATACGCCCGCGCGGCCTTTGCCGTCTCCGCCGGGGCCATGCGGGTTGAGCACGGCATCGGCGGCATTCCGGGACGCTTCGCGATAGTACTAGTGAGGAGAAAGTGAATTCGGTCCGGCTTCAGTTCTCCAGACGAAACAAAATCGCGTATGATTACGCGATAGGTATTTGTAGGGCTGTTTGTCGATCTTCGGAAGCTGGCGCGATATGCTTATGCCAGATTCGGGCGCGTCTGGGACGCAAGGCGGCGTGATCCGGGCTGTGCCGCCTGGGAGTTGAAGGAGCGAGCGGAACACTATGATCGGTCAAATGCTGGGACATTACGAGATCACCGGCAAGATCGGCAAGGGTGGAATGGGCGTGGTGTATCGCGCCTTCGACACCCTGATCGGCAGAGACGTTGCGCTGAAGACCATTCTGCTCCGTGAAATTGAAGATCCGAACGAACGCCAATTCCTGAAGGAGCGCCTGTTCCGCGAGGCCAAGTCGGCCGGTATCCTCTCTCACCCGAACATCGTTACCGTCTATCAGATCGGCGAACAGGACGGCATCACCTACATCGCAATGGAGTTCGTGGACGGCCCGAATCTGGCGGAGTTGCTCTCCCGCCCGGAGAAGCCCACGATCGAAACGCTCGTCAGCATCCTCGATCAATCGGCGGCCGCGCTCGATTACGCCCATAGCCGGGGCGTTGTGCATCGCGATATCAAACCGGGCAATATCATCGTTCGCACCGACGGCGTGGCGAAGATCGCCGATTTCGGCGTCGCCAAGATTTCGAGCCAGAACGTCACGCGGACCGGGATGACACTCGGCACGCCGCACTACATGTCGCCGGAGCAATTCCACGGCCGGACGATCGACGGACGTTCCGACCAGTACTCGCTCGCGGTGATGGTCTACGAAATTTTCACCGGCAGGAAGCCCTTCACCGCCGAATCAATTACTGGATTAATGTATAAGATTTTGCACGAGGAGCCCAATCCTCGTCGCGATAATCCAGAACTCAGCGAGGCAGCCGACGCCATTCTTCGGCGCGCACTTGCAAAGGAGCCGGACGGCCGCTATCCCTCCTGTTCGGAGTTCATCCAGGAACTCCGGGCCGTAAGCGGAATCGCGCTCAAGCAACTCCCGTTTGAAAGCCACCTGCGGACGCCCTCCTCCGGGACGATCGCTCAGCAGGGCGGCACGCCGCCTTCGGCGCTCGGTTCGTCCCCAAAAACGCCTTCCAGCGCATCGGTCACCCCCTCGACCGGCGTTCCATCGTCCGGCATGATGCCGCCGCCCGTGCCTCCTCCCCAGACTTGGAGCTTTCGTTCGCCCGAGGCGGGCGCGCCCCTCGAGGATACGCCAAGACCTATCGTGCCCTCCCGGACGAGTACGGGCGGCATGCCGTCCGTGGATGCATTCGGCGCTCCGATGGAGCAGCCTCCCACGGGGGCGAAATTGCCGCCTCCGCCCGCTCCAGCGCCACCGCCCGCACCGGCCGCAACCGGAAAATTGGATCCCGCTTCGGCGGGCAAGAAGCCGGCCGCGGCTTCGAAGGCTGGCGTCGCCAAGTCCGCATCCAGCAAGGCCGCGGGGAGCGGGGCCAAGACAGGCTCGAAGATGCCGCTTGTCGCGGCGGGAAGCATCATACTGCTGTTTCTCATCGTGGGCACCGTCGCCGGCTGGATTTATCTCCGGAGCCAGAATTCGGCCCCCCCCGAAGAAACCGCGAGCGCCTCCGTACCGGATGTCTCCCAACCGGATGCCGGCGCAAGCACGAATATCCCCGAGGCGGTTCCGCCGGAGCCGGTTGAACCCGGCACGCCCGCCGGCGAGACGGCTTCGGAAAGCAGCGTACCACCCGCGGCGTCCGAACGGCATGCCGCGCCGGTGATTGCCGCCTTCGTGGCGGAACCGCCTTCGATTACGGTCGGCCAGGCTACGACTCTGCGCTGGAACACCTCGGAAACCACGCTTGTCAGCATCGAACCCGGCCTGGCCAGAGGGAGATCGATAGGCCAGGTAACCTTCTCTCCCGCCGAGACCACAAAATACCGGCTCGTCGCCAGGGGATTGGGCGGCCGGAAGACCCAGGACCTCACCGTAACCGTGAAACAAGCCGATGAGGGTTCCCGGCAGGGCGTCGCGACGGCCAACCCGGAAGGAATGTCGCTCGACGCGCTGACCAGGGCGCTGGCCGCCGGCGAGAACATCGTCAATATGAACCAACTGATGGTCCGTGTGGGGTTGAAGGGCGTCAATTTCCCGGTAACCGCCCAGGCTCAGGCGGCCATTATCGCCGCTGGCGACCGGGGCGATCGCCCGAAGGACGCCGTGGTTCGACTGATCGATTTGGCGAAACAGGGGGGCAAGCACTAACTTGCGTGCCCTGTCCGCGTATACAATATACAATCCCTGTATCGGTATCAACATGTCTCTTCGATTCGGCTGTGCGCGGCTGCGCGCGTTTCTTCCCCTCCTCCTCTTGCTTGGGTTCTCGCTCGCGGGCAGCG
The DNA here is from genome assembly GCA_964639135.1 of uncultured Solibacteraceae bacterium. GTDB lineage: Bacteria > Acidobacteriota > Terriglobia > Bryobacterales > Bryobacteraceae > JACTMJ01. The sequence goes on from CAZXBZ010000382.1 coordinate 3,254, forward strand.
CGCAAACGCCGGCGCCCATGAACCTCGACACCCTGAAGGAGGTGCTTGCCATCGGCGAGGATGTCGTTCCGACGAATGACGTGATCGCGCGGATCAAGAAAGAGGGCGTCGATTTCTTCCTGGACGCGGACATGAAGACCGAGCTCATCCTCTCCGCCGCGAAGGGCCGCCGCGGCGAAACCGACACGCTGAAAATCATCGATTCGCTCGCCGATGCGTGCCTGCCCTGCAAGGAGCGCATGGAAGCGCCTATTTCCCCGGAACTGGCGATCCGCTTCCTCAATGAGAAAGTCCGGAGCAAGGACATCCTCAAGGAAATTCAGAAGCGGGGTCTTGCCACGGAACCCATCACCTTGGAAAACATCGAGGCCCTGAGAGCGGCCGGGGCTTCGGAAGAGATGATTCGCGTCATGAAGCCCGATGCCCAGCCCGCCGCGCCCGAGGGATTCAC
>CAZXBZ010000383.1:0-3681 GCA_964639135.1 uncultured Solibacteraceae bacterium
GCCCAATGATGGCAACACCGGCTGGCGGGGCTTGCGGCTAATTTGGACAGCAGTGCCCACAAGTATTGATCGTACGCCGGCTGCGGCAGCAGGAAGCTTCCGCTAGGAGATGCATTGATTAAATCGGCATCACCGATGTTGGTAATACGGCCCTGGATCACTACTAAGTCGGTGGCGGAATAAGTTTGGCCGGAATTAAGATATTCGAATTGCAGTACAGGAGCCGCGAAAGCCGTACAAGGAAGCAAAACAAGCCCGATGAAGCCCGTTGTTAACAGCAGCCAGCGTTTGAGCATTACTCGTAATCTCCAGAACTAAGTGGATAATATGCGAGCCGGAATCGTTCTGATCGATTGTAATTGCTTTATAACTAAAAATCCAGAAATTTTTGCAACATGTGTTAATGAGCTGGCATCCAATGCAAAACCTTGCGCAGATCATCTGGCCGGACGCATACGGCTTAGCAGCCTTTAGGCGCCTCTATCCCTGGCGGCCACGGTTCGGTGGATACAAATCTGAATTGCTCGCGGCATCCTCGGGAGGCATTATCCATCCTCCGCAAGACTTACTCGCCCGATGCTGGATGCGGCCTCAGGATTTATTGGCGGCGGCCTTGTCGAGAAACCAGCGCACTTCCAGGTTATGCCGCACGAGTTGCGCCGGGAACTGGCGCGGGTCGTATGGTTCGCCGAGCACATGCCGGAGGGGTTCGGCTTTATCGGCTCCGCCGGCGAGGAACACCGTGCAGCGCGCCGCCTGCAAGACGGCGGGCAGCAGCGTCACGCGCCACATTTCCATCTTCGCGACGTAGACCGCCGCGCAGAGATCGTCGAGATTGTCGATCGCGGGCTCGCCTGGGAAAAGGCTGGCCGTATGCGCGTCCGGGCCCATGCCGAGGTGCAGCACGTCGAACAAGGGGATCTCATCTTCATCGAGATCCAGATCGAACGCGACGGCGAGTTCCGCCTCGTAGGCATTCGCCGCCTCCTGCGGGTCGCTTTCTCCGTGAACGCGGTGGATGCTGGAGGGAGGCACGCCCGCGGGGTCGAATAGCAGTGTTTTCGCCAGCCGGAAGTTGCTGGCGCTGTCGGCGGGCGGCACCATCCGTTCATCGGCGAAAAAGACGTGAATCCGCTCCCAGGGCAGGGAGGTCTTGGCGAGAATCGGGAAGAGTTTCGCCGGCGTGCTGCCGCCCGAGAGCGCTAGAGTCGCATACGGCCGCTCATTCAGCGCCTGGCGTAGACGCTCCGCCATCAGAGCCGCGCAGGCGGCGGCGGCTTCGCCGATGTCGCCGGCGATTTCGAGGTGGTTATTCGTCAGCAAGGTAAACAGGCTCCTCGAACAAATGGATGGCTGCTTTGAGGTGATGCTCGAATGTTCTGCGGCGGCGCTCCAGCATCATTTCCTCGGAGAGCAGAACCGTATCGGTTTCAAATGCCGCGACGGGAACCGCCACGCGGACGTTGCCGCCGCTTCCCTCAACGCTGAGTTCACGGGTGTTCACACTAAAATGGACAGCCTGGTGTTCCGCGACAAACTCCACCCGCTCGATGCCCGGTCCCGCCGCGGAGGGTTGCTTCGTTTGCACGCCGCTAAACCCCGCCTCGATAGTGGCATCCCCTTTCCGCCATCGGAGGCCGCCTTCGGGCTGGTAGCCGAGAGAGCCAAGCGTCCATGCAAGCAGGTAGGCCGCTTCCGGCGTGGGATGGTCCGGCCGCGTGGCGACGCGGATCCGGCGGAGCGAATCCAGTATCTTGCGATTGGCCCGGGCTTCGAAATGCTCCGCGATCGCTTTTCTGTAAACCCGGATGCGGTCCCATGCCAGATCGGAGACGAACCTGCCAAAATCCGGCGTTTTTTGCCAGACATCGTGGCACGACGCGTCCCGCCAGGCCATATCCACCACCACGCGATCCGCCAGCTTGGCGGTTTCCGTGATGCCCTCAACCGAGAGCAAATGGGCGTTGGGGCAGAACATTACCACCGGGAGGTCCGCCACGATCAGCGCGCGCATCACGCCGGGGATGTCGCAAGCTCCCGCGTGCGTCGTATCGAGCAGCACCCGTTCAATACACACCTGCTGCTTGCTTCCGAAAGGCTGCCAGCACTGCGCGGAGACGGAACCTTTAAGGCCCCGATGGTCTTCGTCGCGCAGCAGCACCACGATGGCCCGTCCGGGGTTCGTACGCATCAGGCCGGAAAGCATGGTGTCGATCGCGGTTACCGAAGCGTCACCGCCTTCGATGACCGCGATCCAAGTCAGCGAGCAGGCGCGCAACAGCCCGTTCTCGGCGGCTTCATTCTCCTTGCCGAATTGTCCCCAGAGCGCGTCCAGTTCTTGGAGCAGCGTGCCGGGCTGTACCACTTCGCCGGCCGTGCTCATGGCCGCCTCCACTGGCGGCCGTAGCGGGCTAGCATGTCGTCGCTTGCCCGCGGACCCCAGGTGCCCGCGTCGTAATTCGGATAATCGTATTTCGTGTTCCGCCAGACATCGAGAATGGGCATCACCACCTGCCAACTGGCTTCCACCATATCCTGGCGAATGAAGAGCGTGGGGTCTCCCGCCAGCGCGTCGAGCAGCAGGGTTTCGTAGGCTTCGGGCGTTCTTGTCCCAAAGCTCGTGCCGTAGTTGAAATCCATCCCCACCGGGCGAAGCTGCATGCCGCTGCCGGGACGTTTCGATTGGAAGCGAAGCGAGATGCCTTCGTCCGGCTGGATGCGGAGGATCATCAAATTTGGCTCCACCTCGTTGTCGCCCGCGATCGTTGAAAACATGTTCTTCGGAGCGGTGCGGAACTGGATGGAAACATCGGTCACGCGTTTCGGAAGGCGCTTGCCGGTTCGAATATAGACGGGGACGCCGCTCCATCGCCAGTTGTCCACGAAGAGGTTCACGGCCGCGTAGGTACGGGTCTGCGAATCGGGAGTTACGCCCTTTTCCTGACGGAAGCCGGGCACATCCTCGCCGCCCACCCGCGCGGGTCCGTATTGTCCCGGCACGGCGTGATCCTTCACTTCATCCGGTTTGAAGATCCGGATGGAGCGCAGCAGTTTCGCGCGCTCGTCGCGCACCGGACCAGCTTCAAACCGGGTGTACGGTTCCATCATGATGGTGGCCATCACTTGGAGCATGTGGTTCTGCACCATATCCCGCAACGCGCCCGTTTCCTGGTAGTAAGCTCCCCGCCCCTCCACGCCGATCGATTCCGCGGCCGTGATCTGTATGTGGTCCACATAGCGCCGGTTCCAAAGCGGCTCGAAAATGCCGTTCGCGAAGCGGAAAGCCAGGATGTTCTGTACCGTCTCCTTCCCGAGATAATGGTCGATTCGGTAAATGTCCGATTCGTCGAAGGCGGCGGCGAGATGCCGCTCGAGTTCCCGCGCCGAATCCAGATCGTGGCCGATCGGTTTTTCCACCACCACGCGCCGGTTGGCGCTGCCGTGGTTCAGGCCGGATTGCGCCAGCATATCCACCGCCAGCGAATAGTAGCTCGGCTGAGTGGAGAGATAGAAGCAGACTTCGTGGGGCACTTCACCGGAGAGTTCCTCGATCTTGGCGCCGATTTTCTGGTAGAGCGCCGGGTCCTTCATGTCTCCGGGAATGTAATGAATTCTCTTCGCGAAGAGCTGCCATTCGGCGTCCTCGATCTTCATGTCGGTGAGAAACGTATCGAGTTCCTC
>CAZXBZ010000384.1:0-3664 GCA_964639135.1 uncultured Solibacteraceae bacterium
CCCTCGATGGCAAGGGTATTCTCGAAGTAAGGAAGGCGATGGAGATTGGCCATATCTTCAAGCTGGGCTATAAGTATTCCGAGTCGATGGGCCTGCGGGTGCTGAACGATCAGGGTAAGGAAGTTACCCCGATCATGGGCTCTTACGGGATCGGCGTGGAGCGTATCCTGGCCGCGGCCATTGAGTTATATAACGACCGCAATGGCATCGTCCTTCCGGCTTCCATCGCGCCGTTCGATGTGGTGGTGACGCCCGTGAACGCCGATCTGCCCGAGCAGTTTGAAACCGCCGAGCGTGTTTATCTCGAATGCCGTGAATGGGGCGTCGACGCCCTTCTCGACGATCGCAAGGAACGCGCCGGTGTGAAGTTCAAGGATGCGGATCTGGTCGGCATACCCTGGCGCGTCACGGTGGGGAAAAAGATCGCCGAAGGCATCGTCGAGATTCAGGATCGGCGGAGTGGCGAGAGCACGGATGTTTCCGTCCACACCGCCATCGAAGAGGTGTTACGCCGGGTGAAGGCGGCTGGCGAGACCGTTCCCGCGGAATAACAACGGCATGAAACGCCGGCCTCACCGGGGGCGCGAACTCGTCCGCCTCTGAATTCCGGCGCTTTCCGCGAGGTGACTGGGATGGCGATAAACTGGCAATCCGTTCGGGCCGAATTTCCCGCGCTGGCGAACTGTGCGTGGCTAAACACTGCTACGTTCGGGCAGGTTCCGCTGCGGGCGCAAACCGCCGTCAGGCGTCATTTTGAGCGTGCCAACCTGTTCGGCGGACGTGATTTCCTGCAATGGTATGACGCCCTGGACGAGCTTCGCGGCGAAGTGGCCTCTCTCTTCCATGCCGGCGCGGCCGACGTCGCTTTTATTCCCAACACGGCGTTCGCTCTTTCCCTGCTGATGAATGGAATCGATTGGCGTGAAGGCGATGAAGTGGTTGTCTTCGACCAGGAGTTTCCGAATCAGATTTATGCGGCGGAACTGCTCGACGCGCGAGGCGTGCGGCTGGTTCGGGCACGGCTCGGCGAGTGGAAAGCCGCGCTGAGTGAACGCACCCGTCTGGTGGCCGTGTCGCAGACCAACTATTCCACGGGCAGGGACGCGCCGGTCGCGGAGATGACGGCGGAGACGCGGAATCGCGGCGCGCTGATCTACGTGGATGGCACCCAGAGCGCGGGGGCGCGCCGTTTTGATTTTGCTGCTTGCGAACCTGATCTTTACGCCGTCAACGCTTATAAGTGGATGAACAGCCCCCCGGGCGCCGGGTACATGCTGGTGCCAGCGCGAACCCGCGAGTGGCTGCGGCCGGGCACTGTCGGTTGGCGCAGTGATCGCAATTGGCGAAATGTCAACCATCTGCACGATGGCAGACCGGAGTTTGCCGAAGCCGCCGAACGCTACGAAGGCGGCATGCTCGCCTTTGTGAATCTGTTCGCCATGCGGGAATCCATCCGGCTGCTCAAGGAAATCGGTCCTGACGCGGTGGAGCAACGCGCCCTGTGGCTCGCGGATCTCGTAAGGCACGAGTTGAAGGCGGTGGGCGCTAGCCCGCTCGAAGAGGAAAAGCCCGGCTCGTACGGGCATATCGTGGCGGCCCGTCTTCCCGGCGTGGATCCGGGTGATGTCGTCCGCGCAATGGAAGCGGCGAATGTAATCGTTTCAGCGCGGTCCGGATTCTTGCGTGTTTCTCCGCACTACTATAACGACGAGAGCGACGTCGAGCGCTTCGCGGTGGTCCTGCGAAAGGCGCTCAGCCGTGGATAATCCCACTTCCACGGCCGCCGATATCGCCCGCCTGTCGATTCCGCGGCCCGCGCGTTTGCGATACCCCGGCTTCTTCATGACCTTCGAAGGCATGGACGGTTCGGGCAAGGGAACGCAGATTGATATGCTTGTCGGACGCCTGCGGAGCCGGGGCCGGGATGTGGCCGTCAATCGTGAGCCTGGCGGCACGCTGATAGGCCGGGAAATTCGTGCAATCCTGCTCCACGCGGCGAACACTCATATCGAACCCACGGCTGAATTGCTGCTTTACTTCGCGAGCCGGGCGCAGGCGGTGGAAGAGGTTATCCTGCCGGTGCTCAAGGAAGGGAAGATCGTCATCAGCGACCGCTTTACGGATTCCACCGCCGTCTACCAAGGCGCGGCGCGCGGACTGGGCCCAGAGGTTGTGGAATTACTCGACGCGGTAAGTTGCCGCGGCCTTTCTCCGGATCTCACGATCCTGCTCGACATCGATCCGGATCTTGCCATTGCGAGAGCAGCGGCGCGCAACGAGGAAAGCGAAAATACGGAGACGCGCCTCGACGACGAATCTCGCGAGTTTCACGTTAAGGTGCGCGATGGGTACCTGGCCCTGGCCGCTGCTCATCCAGAGCGCATAAGCGTGGTGGATGGTGGCCGCGAAGCCATGGTGGTCGCCGCTGAAATAGTCCGGATTGTCGAGGAAAGAATCGGGCGGGCGCGGGCATAATCGCTTGCTGGCCCCACCCGCCATTCAAGGTATCGGGACCGCGGCTTTGACGCTGCGTTTTAGGAATTCGATCGTTGGCTTATAGCGGTACAGCGCGGTAATGGTATTCAATTCCACACAACATGCTCGCCGGATCGAGCACTACGCGGGCAATGAAAAGACATGCGAGTTGCTCGCGAATCTCGCCGTTACCGGGCGGGTGCCGCATTCCATTCTGCTATGCGGTCCCGAAGGGGTGGGGAAGGCCACGCTTGCCCGCCGCTTTGCCGCGCTATTGCTCGGGGGGGCGGAGAAGATAGAAGCCGGCGACCTCTCGCTTCCGGAAAACCGGGAACGCATCGAGGAGCGCCTCTCGCTCACGTCGGAGAAACGAGCCGAAGATCCGCTGTTTTTCGCCCCTTATCCCGATTTTCTGATCTTTCCGCCCGAAGGGCCGCTGCGTCAGATTTCCATTCAGCAAATACGCCTGATGAAGGAGCACGCCCAGTTCAATCCCCTAAATGGTTCCCGTCGCGTGTTTTTGATCGATGAGATCGACCGCGCGAACGAACAGGCCGCCAACTCACTGCTCAAGATTCTCGAAGAGCCGCCGTCTTTTTTGCTGATCATCGGCACTACGGCCAACCCCTATGAGTTACTGCCCACAATTCTTTCCCGCTCCGTGATGTTCCACCTGAACCGCCTCACGGACGAGGAGGTCCGCCAGGTGCTGTGCGAGCGGGGAGTCCCCGCGGAGGAATCCGAGGTTCGCGCGCGGCTGTCGGCGGGGTGCCCTGGAAGAGCGCTTACGCTGGATATCGAGGCGTATCGCAAACGAGCGGCCGCGATGCTGACGTTGATCGAGGTAGCTTCCGGCCGAAAGCCCTTCGCCGAGTGGCTGCGAGCCTCGGAAGCCAGCATCGCGAAAAAGGCGGAGCGTCTCGAAGACTATTTGGAGACTCTTACCGCTCTGCTCCAGGATGTCATGCACCTCAAGGAGGGCGGGCCGCTGCTCCGGCATCCGGAGTACCGGGATTCACTGGCGGACGTGGCGAGCGCGGTGGATATGGAGTGGCTCGTGAGAGCGGCCGGGAGCGCCGCGCGGGTAAATCGTCTGCTCCGCCGCAACATTCAGAAGACCGCGGCCCTCGATGATTATGCCTTGGAACTGCTCGCTTCGCTTGCCCATGTCTGAGGCCTGTGTTAAACC
>CAZXBZ010000385.1:0-3660 GCA_964639135.1 uncultured Solibacteraceae bacterium
TCGTCCCGCCGAGATCCACCCCAATTGCGTATTCGTTCATCCGCCGCAATAATAACAAATCCGCCTGGCCCTTCCCGCGAGGCATTTCGCGCGCCACTCCGCGCCGGATAGAGCCGAAAATTACCGGAAACACCCCGTGATATCCTGAAAACAATGCGGTCCGTCTCGAAACGGCCGCGGCGCTTCAAGCCCACCCGCCGGAAAATGCTCTTGTGAAAATTGGTTTTGTCAGTTTAGGCTGTCCCAAGAACCTTGTGGACACGGAAGTGATGATGGGCGATCTCGTCGCCCATGGACACGAACTCACCCCTTCGCCGGACGACGCCGACGTGATCGTGGTGAATACGTGCAGTTTTATTGACCCAGCCAAGGAAGAATCGGTGAACACGATTCTTGAAATGGCGGAATTCAAGAAGACGGGCAAGGCTCAGCGCCTGGTGGTGGCGGGCTGCCTGGTGGAGCGGTATCGCGACGATATCCGCGCGATGCTGCCTGAGGTGGACGCGGTGCTGGGCACCAATGAGCTTGAGAAAATCGTGCCGCTCTGCGAGGGCCTGGAGCCGAAAGCGGCGCCGGCCGCGCCCTATCTCTACCACGACCTCACGCCGCGCGTGTTCACCACCCCGCGACATTCCGCCTACGTGAAAGTGATCGAAGGCTGCGACCATCCCTGCAGTTTCTGCGTGATTCCGCAATATCGCGGACGCTTTCGCAGCCGCCGCTTCGAGAGCGTGGTGAGCGAGGTGACGCGTATGTTCGCGCAGGGCGTGCGCGAAGTAAACCTCATCGGGCAGGATACGACGAGCTATGGCGCGGATCTTGGCATGAAGGACGGCCTCGCGCAATTGCTCGAACGCCTGGCCGGAATCCCCACTTCACAGGAATGCTGGGTGCGCTTTCTCTACGCTTACCCGAACCGGGTCAGCACGCGCTTGCTCGAGACCATTGCAAGCCACGAGAAGCTATGTAAGTACATAGACATCCCGCTGCAGCATGCGAGCGCGGCGGTGCTTAAACGGATGAAGCGCGGCGCGAACGGGGATATTTTTCTCAAGCTGCTTGAACGGATGCGCAAGACGATCCCGGGCGTGACCATCCGCACGAGCATGATTGTCGGTTTCCCCGGCGAGACGGAGGCCGATTTCGCGGAACTCTGCCAGTTTATTGAGGAGGCGCGGGTAGACCGCCTGGGCGTGTTCCGCTATTCAGACGAGGATACCGCGAAGAGCTACCATCTCGACGGCAAGGTGGACAAGCGTACGATGTACCACCGCCAGCGCCGGCTCATGGCTATCCAGCGGAAAATTTCCGCGAAGCGCCACAAACGCTTGCTCGGTGAGACGCTCCCGGTTCTGGTGGAAGGCCCCTCGGCGGAAACGGAACTGCTCTGGGAAGGCCGCACCATGGGGCAGGCGCCGGAGATCGACGGCGTCGTGTACCTGAACGATTTCAACGAAACCGAGGTGCGGCCGGGACAGATTCGCCGCGTAAAGATTACCGAAACTCACGATTATGACCTTGTCGGAGAGGTGGCCGATGAACCGGGCAGCCAGTTTGCTCCTCCCCGCCAGGTGGTCTTCAACATTCTGCCGTCGAACGGATTGAGTGCGGGCCGCGGTGTAAGCCAGCGGCTGAAATCGGGTCTTCAAACACCCGCGTCGAGAGGCGCCTGATGAGCGAACGAAAAAGCATCCCGTGCCCCATCTGCAAGAAGCCCGCGTATCTTGGAGGCGAGGATTTTCCCTTTTGCGGCGAACGCTGCCGCCTGATCGATCTCGGTAAATGGGCGAGCGAAGAGTATCGGGTTCCAGGAGCCGCGGCCGATATCGGCGGCCAGGATCCCTCGGAGATTCAGCCCGGGGAAGACCGCTCCAGGTCGCGGCGCGGGAATGAGTAACGCCGCCGGCGCACACCGCGAGGATAGCGGTGCGAGCACGCGAGCCGCTTCCTGGTTGCTCGCGACCTGGTTCGGGTGTGGTAAGTTTCCGGTGGGTCCGGGGACGGCGGGCTCCCTGGCCGCGCTGGTTCCGGCGGCTTGTTTGATCCACCTGGGCGTGGCGGAATGGCGCGGGGTGCTGCTCGCGCTAACGGCCGGATTCACGGTTCCGGGCATCTGGGCGGCGGGGGCGCACGCCAGACGCCTCGGCCGCGAGGATCCGGGCGAAGTGGTGGTGGATGAAGTGCTGGGCCAGTGGCTCACGCTTGCTTTCGCCACGCGGCTCTCCTGGCCCGCGCTCGGAGCCGCCTTTGTTCTGTTTCGCCTGTTTGATATCGTAAAGCCTCCGCCGGTGAGGCAGGCCGAGCGGCTGCCGGGCGGCACGGGCATCGTGGCCGACGATCTTGTGGCCGGAGTTTTTGCCGGCCTTGTGTTCTATTGGATGGGATGCTTCAATTTGTATTGAAACCATGGGATTTGACAACGTTGAGAAGGCTCCGGAAATTGCCAGCGTAGAGCCGGTGGCGGCGATCGTTGGCGGTGAGTTTCAGGTGCGCGGCGAAGGGCTGTTCCCCGGCGAGAAGCCGCGGGTGCGCTTTGGGGATGTCAGCGCGCCGCTGATTGTGGGTTCGGAGCGCTACCTGATGGTGCGCGTACCGGAAAACGCCACGGTGGGGGAACTCGTGGTTGCCGCCGGCCAGAAGACCTCCGCCAGCTTTGCCTGCGGCATCGGCATCCAAATTGCCGATGGTTTGCACCCGGTGGGCAATCCGGCTATCGATTCTTTCGGCAACATCTACTCGACCTTCAGCGGGAGCCGGGGGCAGAAAACGCCCGTCTCCATCTATAAGATCGACCATGCCTACGAAACCAAGCCGTTCGTGAGCGATTTGATGAACGCCACGGGGCTTGCGTTTGACGCCGAGGATACGCTCTATGTATCCAGCCGCTTCGACGGCGTGATTTCCAAGGTCTCCCCCACGGGCGCGGTGACAACTTGGGTGGAGGGGATGGGCGTCGCCACGGGTCTCGCCTTTGATTCCCTGGGCAACCTCTTTGTCGGAGACCGCAGCGGCACCATCTTCAAGATTGGCCCGGATCGCGGTATTTACGTCTACGCCACCATCGAGCCCTCGGTGGCCGCTTATCATCTCGCTTTCAACGACAAAGGAGATCTCTTCGTCACCGGCCCCACGACTTCCAGCTACGACACCGTCTACCGGGTGAATCAGCAAGGCGAGGTCTCGGCGTTTTATCGCGGGCTGGGCCGGCCGCAAGGGCTCGCCTTCGACGCGGCGGGCAATCTCTACGTGGCGGGCTCGCTCAAGGGCCGCAAGGGTATCGTGAGGATTACGCCGGATTCTCAGGCGGATCTTTTTGTCTCCGGACCGAATATTGTCGGGCTGGCTTTCGCGCCGACGAGGGCCATGATCCTCGCGACAACGAATGCCATCTACCGCGTGGATGTGGACGTGGCCGGGCGGCTGATGGCGTAGTATGTTTCTCGAAGCCGGCATCTCCGCGCAGATTATCGCCGTCGGTTCGGAGCTTCTCACTCCCGCGAGAGTCGATACGGATTCCCTGTTCCTCACCTCGGAGTTGAACAACCTGGGCATTGCCGTCACCGGGAAGCTGGTGGCCGGCGACAACCTTCACCGCGTCGCCGAAGCGTTGGAGCAGTGCCTGGTGCGCATGCCCAACCAGAACCTGAGCATGGAGGAAGC
>CAZXBZ010000386.1:0-3658 GCA_964639135.1 uncultured Solibacteraceae bacterium
TATGTGCCCCAAAAAAGAGAAAGCCAGCATACTCAACATTTATGTCGCGCACCCCCGGGATGTGAAATCCTAGCCGGAAACGGCTGCAATTTCGTAACCTAAACGATTGGGGCGCTTGTTCGACGCCACGGGGCGGCCTCGCGCCCGCATCTCTCTTATGAATATCCTAGGTATCGGCGGAATTCTCCACGACGCATCGGCGGCTCTTTTATCCGATGGCCGGCTGGTTTCAGCCATTGAGGAGCGGAAGCTCACTCATACGGAACATCCGGGCGACCTGCCCATGGCCGCCTGGCGGCAATGTCTCAAGATCGCGGGCGTCTCTCCCGACGAGATTGACGTGGTTTCGATTGCCCGGCCCTGGCTTACCGGGACCGAGGAGCGAATCCATCTCGAACTGACGGAACGCTTCCCAAGCGCCCGCGTGGTGGTGGTGGATCACCAACTGGCCCACGCCGCCTCCACGTACTATTCCTCGGCCTTCGACCATGCGACCGTGCTCACGGCGGACCGGCTGGGCGATTTTCGCTGCGGAAGCCGCTGGTTCGCCAAGGGCAATAGCCTCGCCATCGACCAGGAACTCTATTATCCGGATTCACTCGGCGATCTCTATGGGCGCGTTACCCGGCTCATCGGATTCCGCTCGAACGCCGATGAACACAAGGTCCAGTGGCTGAGCGCTTCCGGCAAGCCGCGTTTCGCGGAACCGTTCCACAAGCTCTTGCACGCCCGCCAATCTGATTGGCCGTCCGTTCGCCGCGATCTGCTGAACACCGGCTCCGTGAACGGCACGTTTAACGCGCGCTTCTTTTCGGAACTTGGCCTTACCCCCGGCGCGCTCACCGAAACCGATAAGGCCGATCTGGCCCGCTCGGTTCAGGAGGCGCTGGCCGAGACCATCATCGGGATGGGCATCGAGGGGCAGCCGCTATGCCTGGGCGGGGGCGTCGCTTACAACACCCTGCTGATCGAGGCCGTGGAACGGAGCGGGCGCTTCCCCGGTGTGTTCGTGCAGCCCGCGGCCGGCAATGGAGGAACCGCGCTGGGGGCCGCCTACCATGCGTGGCACTCGATGAATCCCGAAGCGTCCCGCGTGCCCCTGGATTCCATGTTCCTGGGGCCGGAATTTTCCCCGGAAGAGATCAAACAGGTTCTTGAAAACTGCAAGCTTCGCTTCCGCTACCTGCTTACAACGGAAAATCTGGTGCAGGCCGCCGTCGAGGAACTGAACGATTTCAAGATTGTGGCCTGGATGCAGGGCCGCATGGAGTACGGGCCGAGGGCGCTTGGCAACCGCAGTATTCTGGCCTCGCCGCTGAACCCCTACTCCACGGAGAACCTGAATCTCTACATCAAGCACCGGGAGCCGTTCCGCAAGTTCGCCGCCTCCATTCCCGAAGAGGATAGCGCCGAATACTTCGAAGTGGGCTCGAACGCGCGCTTTCTGGCCACCGTGGGGCGGGTGAGGCCAAAGTACCGCGAAACCTTTGGACACGCGATTCTGGGTGACGATATCGTCCGGATTCATACCGTGAGGGAAGCGGATAATCCGCTTTTCCACAGACTGCTCCGCGCCCAGGGTGCGGCAACGGGCTTGCCGGTGCTCTACAACACGTCGTTCAATCTCTTCCAGGATCCGCTGGTGTGTACGCCTCGTGACGCGGTAAGGAGCTTCTATTCATCCGGGGTGGATGCCCTGTTCGCCGGGAACTTCCTGCTTACGAAGTAAGGGGCGGCCGCGGGCGGTCTTCCTCGCGAAAGCGCTCGCTCTTCACAAGAGCGTCGATGGCGCGCAGACGGCGGACCAGGCGTCCGGCATGCTCCAGCCGCAGCGCGTTGGCGCCATCGGAAAGCGCGCGCTCCGGTGTTTCGTGTACTTCCAAAAATACGCCCTCGATACCGGTGGCGACCGCCGCGCGCGCCAGGGTTTCGATGAACTGCGGCTGGCCTTCGGAATGATCTCCCGCCGCGCCGGGAAGCTGCACGCTATGCGTGGCGTCAAAGACCACGGGGAAGCCGGATTCCCGCATGATCGAGAGGCCGCGCATGTCGACGATCAGGTTGTGATAGCCGAAACTGGAGCCCCGTTCGGTGAGAAGAATCCGCGTGTTGCCCGTGGAGGCTACTTTCTCCGCCGCGTGCAGAATATCCCTGGGAGCGAGGAATTGGCCCTTTTTGATATTGACGGCGCGCCCCGTGCGCCCCGCCGCGATCAGCAGATCCGTCTGGCGGCACAGGAACGCGGGAATCTGGAGGATATCGGCGGCCTCGGCGGCGAGTTCGGCCTGTGCCGGTTCATGGATATCCGTAAGCACGGGAAAGCCGGCCTGGCGAAGCCCGGATAAAATCCGCAATCCTTCCCGCAACCCCGGTCCGCGATATGAGTGAATGCTGCCGCGGTTGGCTTTATCGAACGAGGCTTTGAAGACGAAGTGGCCAAGCGCCTCCCGGAGCGCCGCCGCCAGAAAGTGAACGTGACGTTCACTCTCGATCACGCAAGGCCCGGCGATGACCGCAAGCGGTAATCCCGCGCCAAAGCGGACCATCCCGGAATCGAGTGGGCCGGTTTCAATCACGGGCGGCAAAATGTCAGGCCCCGTCCCGGCCGGCGGCTACCGGACTCGCGCTTGCCGCGGCGCTCTTGGCTTCGGCGGTATCCACAACCCCCGTGAGAGGCGTAAGCCGCACACGGCGGAAACGGTACGCGGCCTCGACGAAGCTCGCGAAGAGAGGGTGCGGCTCCATCGGCTTCGATTTGAATTCCGGATGAAACTGGCAGCCGAGGAACCAGCGTTTTCCCTCGATTTCACAAATCTCCACATAGGTGCGGTCTCCGGGGGATTCGCCGGTTATCCGCAAGCCGCGGGCGGTAAGCAGAGGTTCGAATTTGCGATTGAATTCGAAGCGGTGCCGGTGGCGCTCGCTGATCTCATCGGCGCCGTAGGCCGCATGCGCCAGGCTCCCCTCGGCCAGAGCGCAAGGATAAGCCCCCAGGCGCATGGTGCCACCTAGTTCATCCACGCCCTTCAATTCCCTCAGTTTATAGATCACACGGTTAGGCGTGGCGGGGTCGAACTCCGCGGAATCGGCGTCCGGCAGGCCGCAGACATTGCGTGCAAATTCGATGACCATCGTCTGCATTCCCAGGCAGATCCCGAAATACGGGATATCGTTCTCGCGGGCATGGCGGATGGCCTCGATCATCCCCGCCACGCCGCGTTTGCCAAACCCTCCGGGAACGAGGACGGCGTCAAAATTCCGGAGCGTTTCCGCCGTGGTCTCCGCGTCCACGAGGGTCTCGGAATCGATCCAGTGAATGCGCACTTTCAGATTGTGCGCCAAGCCGCCGTGGAGAAGAGCTTCCTTGAGGCTCTTGTAGGAATCCTCGTACTCGACGTACTTGCCCACAAGCCCGATATCCACCTCATCCATGGGAGACTTGATGCGCTCCACCATGCCGGACCACCGGCTCATGTCGGCGGGCGGCACTTCGAGCCGCAGCATGCGCAGGATGGCGTCGTCCACGTTCTGCGCGGCGAAACTGAGCGGCACCTCATAGACCGAGGCGACATCGTTGGCGGTGATGACGGCGTCCTGCTCGACGTCGCAGAAAAGCGCGATCTTTGAACGGACATCTTCCGGCAGAAACCGTTCCGAC
>CAZXBZ010000387.1:0-3652 GCA_964639135.1 uncultured Solibacteraceae bacterium
GCTGATCTGTTTTGTGAGCGGAAATAAGTTCACGACTTCCGCCAATGTGATTTTTCTGCAATCCACGGCGCCGCTCTATCTGGTGTTCCTGGGTCCACTCATTCTGAAGGAAAAAGTACGCCGCGCGGATTGGCTCACTCTGGCGGTACTGGGTTTCGGGCTCTCTCTGTTTTTTCTTGGCGAGCAAGCACCCCTGGCCACGGCTCCAAACCCGCTGGCCGGCAACGTCCTCGGCGCCCTCAGCGGCGTCATGTGGGCTCTGGTGCTGATCAGCCTGCGCTGGATGGGGACCCGCGAGGCGGATCCGCAAGCGGGGATGAAGGTGGTGATCCTGGGCAATCTTCTCGCGTTCGCGGCGTGCCTTCCAATGGCGCTGCCCGTGCTTCACTCAACAGCGGCGGATTGGACCATGCTTGCCTATCTGGGGTCCATCCAGGTGGGGCTGGCGTATGTGCTGATGACGAGGGGCATGCGGCATGCAACAGCCCTTGAATCCTCCATCATCCTGCTCGCGGAGCCCGCCATCAATCCGATCTGGACGGCGGTTTTATTGCACGAGATCCCTGGACCGCTGCCCCTGGCCGGGGGCGCTCTCATCCTCGGAGGCACCCTCGCGCGGACCGCAATGGGTTCACGCCGCTCGAACCGGACCCCCGCCTTGGAGAAAAACGGCACGGACGTGGCACAATCCGGCCGCTAAATGGCCATCTGGACTTGTTTTTGCCGGGCTTCCACCAGGATGTTCAGCATGCGGGCCGTCTCTTCGAGATCCACGCAGCCATCGGTCACGCTTACGCCGTACTCCAAGTGGCCGGGACGGAGAGGCTGATTGCCCGCTTTGAGATTGCTCTCGATCATCAGACCCAGAATGTTCGTTGAACCCTGGGAAATCTGTCGCGCGATATCCTCGACGACAAGCCCCTGCTTTCTGTAATCCTTCGAGCTGTTCGAGTGACTGGCGTCCACCATGACTTTCGATGGCAGGTCCAGCGCCGCGAGCGCTTCCGCGGCGTACTGCACATTTTCGGCGGAGTAGTTCGGCACTTTACCGCCACGAAGGATAACGTGACCATCGACGTTGCCTTTCGTGTGTACGATCGCCGAGCGCCCCAACTTTGTGACGGAGAGAAAGTAGTGAGGAATCCGGGCAGCGCGCACGGCATCCACGGCAACGCGCACGTTACCCTCGGTTCCGTTCTTGAAACCCACCGGGCACGAGAGGCCGGAGGCAAGCTCGCGATGCACCTGACTCTCCGTCGTGCGGGCGCCGATCGCTCCCCAGGAAATGAGATCGGCGAAATACTGCGGCACGATCATGTCAAGAAATTCGGTTCCCGCGGGAAGCCCCATGCCGTTCACTTCCACCAGCAGCTTACGCGCCATGCGCAGGCCGTCGTTGATGCAAAACGTGCCATTGAGGAAGGGATCGTTCACCAAGCCCTTCCAGCCGACCGTTGTGCGCGGCTTTTCAAAGTAAACCCGCATCACCATCAGAATTTCGTTTGAGAGCGGACGCGCCAGCTCGACCAGACGCCCGGCGTAATCAATCGCCGCCTCCGGTTCATGAATAGAGCATGGACCCGCAATCACCAGCAGCCGGGAATCTTTCCCGTGAATAATGTTGCTGATCGCTTTGCGCGTGCTGTAAATCAACTCCGCGTTCTCGTGCGAGACCGGAAATTCACGGATCAGTTCCGTGGGTGCGATAAGCTCCTTGATTTCCGCAATTCGTATGTCGTCGGTATCGTAGTACATGGCAAAAAGCCGCTTCCGCGTGGAAAGCGGCGAATGGGAACCCTCTATTATTAGAGCATCGTTAGACGGGAACCGGCATTAGCCCGCCGCCACCAGGATGCAAGCCTTCGCGGCTACGCCGGAATCCACGCCGCCTGGGGCGCTCCCAACCGCCGCTCCGCGCGCGGGAATTCTCCCTCGCCCCCGCGTATACCCATTATGCAAAGTGCCGGCCAGCCGCCATGCTATCATCGAATCTTCATCATTTCGTCAGGCATGTCTCGGCCGGTAGAAGATATTCAGGTATTAAAGGAGTTTTTTCATGAGTGTGAGGCTCTCGAACGGGAAAGAAATTCCCATCGAAATGCACAAGGTCCGGATCGTCCAGAAAGCACGGCTTGCCCCCGCCAGGGACCGTCTGCGGGCGATCGAGGAAGGCGGGTACAACACATTCCTCCTCCGCACTCGCGACGTCTTCATGGACATGCTGACCGATAGCGGAACGAATGCCATGAGCGACAACCAGCTTGCCGCCATGATGGTTTCCGACGATGCGTACGCCGGTTCGGAGAGTTTTTACCGGCTGGCCGATTCCGTCCGGGAAGTATTCGGTCTCGAGTATCTTTTGCCCGTCCACCAGGGCCGCGCCGCGGAGCACCTGCTCTCGAAGGTTTTCGTGAAACCGGGGCGGGTCATTCCGATGAATTATCACTTCACTACCACGAAGGCCCATTTCGAGCTGGCCGGTGGCAAGGTGCTTGAAATCTTCGGCGGCGAGGCGCTGAACACTCAAAGCGCCGACCCGTTCAAGGGCGACCTGGATCTCGCCAAGTTCAAGGCGGTGATCGACGAGTGGGGCGCGGAAAATATCCCGTTTGTCCGCATGGAGGCCACCACCAACCTGATTGGCGGCCAGCCCTTCTCGATGGCCAACCTCCGGGAAGTGAAGGAAATGGCTTCCCGGTTCCATATCCCGGTGGTGATCGATGCCAGCCTTATCTCCGAAAACGCTTACTTCATCCGGAAGCGCGAAGCCGGCTATGAGAATACCTCAATCCGCGACATCATCCGGGAGATGATGAGTTACACGGACATTTGCTACCTCTCCGGCCGCAAGAGCTGCAGCGTGCGCGGAGGCCTGATCGCGACGAACAACAAGCAGCATTACGAAGCCATCCGGCCGTGGCTGCCGGTCTATGAAGGCTTTCTCACTTACGGAGGGATGTCGGCCAAGGAGGTGGAAGCCATGGCCGTCGGCATCCAGGAGATGACCGAACTGGAAGTGGCTGGAAGTTCCGCCGACCTGATTCAGTACTTCGTAAACCGGCTGGTGGAAAGCGGCATTCCCGTCGTAACACCTCCGGGCGGCCTGGCCTGTCACGTCGACGCAACGCGCTTTCTGCCGCATATCCCTCAGGCGGAATACACCGCAGGCGCACTGGCGGCGGCAATCTACATCGCTTCAGGCATCCGGAGCATGGAGCGTGGGACCGTTTCTTCGGACCGCGATGAAAACGGTAACGACGTACCCTCGGATCTGGAACTCGCCCGCCTGGCCGTACCGCGGCGCGTCTATACCGTGTCCCACGTCGAGTACGCGGTGGATCGCCTCACGTGGCTCTACGCGCACCGCGACCTCGTGAAGGGGCTAACCTTCGTCGAAGAGCCGCCCCTGCTCCGCTTTTTCTTCGGGCGGCTGAAGCCCATCGCGAACTGGGGCGCGGACCTGGCCGCCGCGTTCGAGGCCGACTTCGGACACGACTGCTGAGCCAGGCTCGGCAGCCGGTCCGCCGCGGAAGCGTGTGCGCTAAAGCGAGATGATTTGATCCGGCATGTTCCCCGAGAGAGCCTTGTAAAGAGTGGGGAAACAACCGATCGGGACGCCGTCAAACAGCTTTTCCGCGATATCACGCTCGTA
>CAZXBZ010000388.1:0-3639 GCA_964639135.1 uncultured Solibacteraceae bacterium
GTTCCGTGAAGAACGGCTCCTCTTTCATTGCGTTTCGATCGAATCACGCTTTCGGGAATCCGTCGAATTCGAGGCCCTTGCCCGGGGCCGCCTAGATGGTCTCCGTGGTGACGCCGCCGGAATCCTCGCTCTCGTATTCCTCATCGCCCTGCTCTTCGCAGAAATCTTCCCATGCCTGAAGCAGCCAGGTGGGCAGCTTGTCGTGGCGCGAAGAAACGATCCGCGCGGAGGGGTAGGCCATGTAGGGTTCGAGCGCCGTGCGCACGTAGATTTTGTTGTCAAGCACCTGGATGGGCGCAACCAGGTCGGGCGCATCGCTCACGTCGTCCCTGCTTTGCAGGTAAATCGGCACGAAATAGCTTGGGATGCCGTAGTAAAGCTGCTTGATCGCCAGATCGCGAAAGAGCGCCCAATGGATGGCGCCGGTAAGCGCGCTCACCCGGATGACCGGGCTAAGGTCACGGAGTTTACCGAGCCGTTCGGAGTGGTCGCTGAGAATATGCTCGCCCGCCAGCACAATTTCGGCGCCCGGTGAAATCGCCGGCCAGGCGGGGTAATCCGGCGGCTGCGGCAGAGTCTCCCAGGAGTTGAGCGCTTCGCCGACATATTGCAGATAATAAGCCGGTTTCTGTTGCTTGTTTTCCTCGAACCGCAGATAGAGCGGATTGCCAAGCCGGGTTTGCAGGTTGCCCGCGCAAAAAATCAGCCCGACATCCTGTTGCACGTATCGGTCCTGGCGGACGGCAAGCCCCACGTGCAGCGCGAGATAACGCTTCAATACCTTGTTCTGTTTGCCCCACTCTTCCGGCAGAGAGGCATTTCGTAGCCGGTCGATCTTGTCTTCCGGCAGATAAGCAAAATTGTAGAGGCACTCGATCCTGTCGAGCGGGCACTCCTCAAAATACTGGCGGAGCGGGAGTTTCTCTGGAATATCGAAATCCCGCCGCGGACGATGTCCACTGAGCCCCATCGTTCTGTTTCCCTTCCTTGGTGGCAGTCGCGATCCGCCGAACCGCGCTCTCCATTCCACGCCGCCGACAATTCGGAGCGGTAGGCCGCTCTCTCTTCCGGAGAGTAGAACCATGCGAGAGATGGAAGACAATAAAGAAACCGATCCAGTGCCCGTGGCGGCGCCTCAAACAAGAACTGGGTTCCCCGCTCGGGCGTCATCGCCGCCGATGCCGTCAATTGCCCGAGCTTGGGCGTCCCGATTCTTGTTTAGCCGGTGCCCCGAGTCTGGAATGCGGAACATCCTTCTCCCGCGTTCGAAGCGCACGGTTGAAGGGGGTCTGGCCTCCCCATCCGTCCCGGAAGATATCCGAGGCGAAAGGAGGCTGCCGCCATGGATGGAGCCCGTCGGAAGCTTGATTATTCAATCGCCATTCCCAGCCACGCGAATGTACTCGCCCGGCGTCATGTGACGCCCAAGCCGGCAGCTTCGTCTCGAACCCTGAAACGTGTCAATTAGATATAAGGATCGCGCTCAGAATTCATTGATTTCGTTGACACAAATCTAGTTCTTTCGACACCGGTCCGGCGCACTGCGCGGGCCGCCCGTTCGGATCAATCGAGCCGGTCTCTCTGGACCGGTAATGGCTCTTACCATCGCGTCAAGGCGCAGACTTCCTTCTTCAGCCAAGATCGCGTTGTAAACAAGTGTAATGCAAAAGCTCCACGAATTGTATACCTTAAGGCTCCCAGGCGGGACGCGCTCATGGGGCGCGGGCGAGGTTGCGAAATTCCTATAGGCTCATCAGTAGTACCGGATGCAATTCGCGGAGGCAGTCGACGACCTCGGCGGGGCGGAAAGGCTTCTGGAGAAACGTCGACCGGCCGCCAAGCGACGTCAAATCGATCTTCCCATCCGGCGGATAGCCGCTCATCAGTACCAGGCGAATCTCCGGTTCTGATTCCAGAAGCCACTTCGCCAGATCGATACCGTTATCCTCGCCGAGCTGGTAATCGACCAAAGCGAACACGAAGCGCCGCGGCGTCGCGGTGACAGCCTCCTTCGCGCCGGCCATGGTCTCGTGGATGGAGGTTTCGAAGCCGAGCGCTCCCAGATAGAGATCGAGGGCCCGGCCGAGCTGGCGATCGTCTTCGGCGATCAGAATTGGCAGCATGGATTTAGTACCGGTATTCCTTGCCGTACGCCGGCTGGGGCCACTTGCCTCTGAACCATGCGGACCCTCAATTCTAGAAGAGCGGCAGCGGGAAGGAAGAGGGCGACCAGAAGATGCCCGTCGACACCCGGTATTGATTGCGGTTCAGGAACGTCTCGGAGATGATGGAACGCGCCCCGCCGTACCGGCGCACGGAGAAGTTGTTCGCCCAGGAGAAGCCGCGCGCGATGATCACGGAGAAGCCGGCGTCGGCGGAACGGCTGCGGTAATCGCCGTTGTCCAGCTTGAGGGACGTCATTTCGTCGTAACGGACGCCGCCACCGGCATTCCACCGCCGGGAGTTGTAGCCAATCCTTGCGCTGGCAACCGTATTTCGGTTGGTGAGGACGATACCGTTTCCCGGATTGATGGTTCTGCCGCCGGATAGCTCCGCGGACCAGCGGCGCTTGGAGTAGCGCAGCGAGCCTTGGAACGTCGGCAGGTACGACAGGCGGTAAGCGGCTTGCAAACCGCCCGTGGTGCCGAATAACGCGGCGATGAGCGGATCCACCGCCACGCGTTCGAGCGATTGGGATTCGACCCGTGCGCCACCCACCGCGAGAGCCATGATTACCGTCCGGCTCAGTTGGTTTGCGTATTCCACGCTGATGTCATGCACGTTGGAGCCGCCGTATTGGTTCGTGAAAAAGAACTGGCTGAATGCATAGGTGGCGCCGAGGGTTTGCCTTCTCGACAGGCGGTACGAGGTGTTGCCTTGCACCATCCCCGTCTTGACGCTCGCCAAGGCGTCCGAGCGCCGCCAGTATACGCTGCCCCCGCCGCCGGCGGAGAATGAAAGCCGGGACGTCTTCTGGTAGCTGAGAATCTGGGTGGTTTGGCCGAAGAGAACGGGAGAATTGAAGAACTCGTTGGAGGGAATCGCGCTGCCCGAGGGGTTGTAGCCCTGGAAACCGAAGCTTCCATAGAAGGAGTTGTTCATCCAGCCGAAGCTATTGGTCGAATGAAGCTGCAAACGGCGCGTGAAACTGTGATCGATGCCAAGAACACCTTGGTGGTTCGAATTCGAGAGGTAAGGAATTTTCGGGTAGTGCGAATACCCGCCACGATACATAAGGTTCAGCAGCGTCCTGCGGAAAACCCTGCTCCCGGTGATTCCGAAGGACAACTCGACCCCCGCGGCGGACCGGTTGGGGAACTCCCCGGTTTCGGTGCGCGTGAACGGGGCAAGCCCCGTATCGTAAATGCCGCTAACGCCGACGTAGGGCTTCAGTTGGAAGAGTCCCTCGCCGGAATGAATGGCGCCGATTCCGCGCTGAGACGGCAGTGTCGGGCCGGCTTCGTCGCCTCCCGGAAGGTAGACGGGTATCTCACTATCACTTGGCGGTGCGGGCTGGCTCGTGCTTGCCGGGGTTTGGGCGGCGCTCAGATCAAGGTGCGGTCTTGCCGTAACCGCGAGCGATGTGGATGCTCCGGCCAGCAGCGCACTTGCCGAGCTCAGGTCTGGTCTCGACGAAAG
>CAZXBZ010000389.1:0-3614 GCA_964639135.1 uncultured Solibacteraceae bacterium
CGGCTTGCTGGTGGATTTCAGACGCAGGTCCCCATTCACCAGCTCCCAGCCGCCGTTATACTTTTCCTGATCTTCCCACGCGGTCGGAAAGCCCGTGCCCGGTTTCGTCTCCACGTTGTTCCACCACATGTATTCGGCGCCCTTGCGGTCCGTCCACACGTTCTTGCAGGCGATGCTACAGGTATGGCAACCGATGCACTTATCGAGGTGGAACACCATTGCGATTTGGCTTCTGACATTCATGAGTTGCTCTCCTTCACCATCACCATTTGAGGTCGGGCAGTTTGCGTACTAATACGTGGGTATCGCGATTCGACCCAGTCGGACCCCAGTAGTTGAAGTGGAAGGTGAACTGCCCGTAGCCACCCACCAAGAGATTGGGCTTCAGGCGCACCCGAGTAAGACTGTTATGGCCGCCGCTGCGCCGATAGTTGCGAAGCGGGGATTTCGGCACCGAGGTGCGCTCCGGCGCGTGATACTGGATGCCGATTCCTCGCGGAATTCTGGCGCTCACCGCCGCGCGGGTCACAACGACGCCGTTGTCGTTATGAATCTCCACCCAGTCGTTGTCCACGATGTCCAGAGAATCCGCGTCGCGGTCGTTCATCCAGAACGGCTCGATGCCGCGCGAAAGAATCGTCATGCGCTGCGTTTCGCTGTAAGTGGAGTGGATATGCCACTTCCCGTGAGGCGTCAGGTAATTGAGCATCATCGTCGGGCCGGCCTCTTCGCTAACCCGGAGATCCGAGTACTGCTTGGGCGCCGGCTTCGGCTTAAACGTGGTGACATGCTCGCCGAACTGGATATACCCAGGGTGATCCAGATAGAAATGCTGCCGTCCGGTGAGAGTGCGCCAGGGTACCAGGTTCTCCACGTTATAGGTGAACGGCGAGTAGGGCCGCCCATCCTCCACCAACCCGGACCACATCGGCGTGTTGATGACACGCTGGATGTGCGCCTGAATATCCTTATAGCTGGCCCGCACGCTGCGGCTCTTCTCGCCCAGATGAGCAAGGGGCCGGCCGACGCGCGCCTCCATATTCTTGTACGAACGATACGCCAGCTCGCCGTTGGTCACGGTGGCGAAATGGAGAATGGTGTCGCAGACGTTCTCGTCGTCCTTGATCGACGGATAACGCGCTCCATCCCACTCCTCGCACATGTGCGTTTCGAGACGGCGCTCGTAGAAATCGGAGACGTCATAGTGGGTGCCGTGTTGCCCCAGGCCATTCTTCGGCACAAGCGGCCCGTATGAATTGTATTGGTTGTAGAGATTCTTGTAATCTCTTTTCACAACCCGGAGCGCCGGCATCGTCTTGCCTGGGATGGCCTCGATCTCGCCCTTATCCCAATCCCGGATGGCGGGCTGGGCGATCTCGGCGGCGGAGTCGTGCGAGAGCGGCGTGGCGACCATGTCTTCCACGGGGTCGGGGAAGTGTTCCTCCGCCATCGCGGAAAACCTCTTCGCGATCGCCCCGAAGATCTGCCAGTCGGTCTTCGATTCCCAGCAAGGGGGAACCGCCGCCGAAAGCGGATGCACAAAGCTGTGCATGTCCGTCGTATTGAGGTCGGCCTTTTCGTACCAGGTGGCCGCGGGCAGCACGATATCAGAGTAGAGCGCGGAGGAATCCATCCGGAAGTTCAGATCCACGACGAGATCCATCTTCCCGGTGGGCGC
Organism: uncultured Solibacteraceae bacterium; assembly: GCA_964639135.1. Lineage (GTDB taxonomy): Bacteria > Acidobacteriota > Terriglobia > Bryobacterales > Bryobacteraceae > JACTMJ01. The sequence continues at coordinate 1,679 of CAZXBZ010000389.1, forward strand.
CTTCTCCCTGTACTTCATCGCACTGACGGAATCTCCGGCAATCTCATCGGCGATGGCGTTGTCGTGGGTTCCCAGATAGTGGCGCAGGAAGTACTCGTGGCCTTTCGCGCTGGCGAGCAGCGCGTTGCCGCGCCAGATGAACCAGACGCGCGGCCAGTTTTCGGGCGCGTCCGGATCTTCCACCGAAAATTGCAGTTTCTTCGACTTGAGCGCGTCGACGGTATACTTCACCGCGTCTTCGTCGGTCGCCGCGCCGTGCGCGCGCGCTTCCTTCATCAGTTCGAGAGAGTTCTGGTTGAATTGCGGATAGAAGGGCATCCAGCCGTTCTTCACCGACTGAACCTGAATGTCGGCGGTGTGCGCGCCCTTCAGGTCGTCGATGAGCGGGCTTTTCGGCATCGTGTGATAATCCGCGAAGTCCTTCTCGTAGCGCCACTGGTCCGTATGAATGTAGTGCCAGCTCGGCGCATTCTGCAGACGCGACGGGCCGAACCAATCCTTGGCGAGCGCAATGGAGGACCAGGATTCGCCCGGAGCCAGCTTCTCCTGCCCCACATAGTGGGCGAGGCCCCCGCCGTTCACGCCGATGCAGCCGCACATCATGAGCACGTTGATCGCCGAACGGTACATCAGATTGTTGTGATACCAGTGATTCACGCCGGCGCCGATAATCACGGTACACTTGCCGCCCGTGCGCAGCGCGGTGTCGCCCCATTCGCGCGCAAAACGGAGAAGGGTATCGCGGCTGATGTTGGTGTACTTCTCCTGCCAGGCGGGCGTATAGGGCAGGCTATCGTCGTCGTAATCCTTGGGATATTCGCCGCCCAGGCCGCGCGATACGCCATACTGGCCCATCATCACGTCGAAGACGGTGGCGGCCAGCACGCTGCCGCCATCGGCGGTCGCGATCCTCTTCGCCGGAATTTCACGGACCCGCCCCACGCCTTCGCCAAAATCGTCGTAACGAACCTGGGGAGTTTCGTCGCTACCGCCAAGAAGGGTGAGGCTCGGCGCGATTTCGCTACCGTCAATGCCATCCTTCAGTTCAAGATTCCACTTGCCCTGTTCCTTCGCCCAGCGGTACCCAACGCTGCCCATCGGCATCTTTGGTTTGCCGGCGCCCTCATCCCACATGAGGAACTGCCAGTCGCCGTTTTCGACATCCCTATAGGGAGCGAGCCGGTTGGCGCGCAGGAGCTGCCCAGGCTGATAGGCGCCGTCCTTCTCCACCAGTTCGACGAGCAGCGGAAAGTCGGTGAACTGCTTCGTGTAGGCTTCGAACTGCGGCGTCTTCTTGTCGTGGTAGAACTCCTTCATCAGGACGTGGCCCACGGCCATCCACCAGGCGCCGTCCTGGCCGGCGTTGATGGGGATGAACTCGTCGGCATACTTGGCGACCTGGCTGAAATCCGGGGAGTAAACCCACATCTTGGTGCCGTTATGCCGCGCCTCGGCCGCGAAGTGAACGTCGGGGGTTCGCGTCATATTGAGGTTCGACCCCATGACCGCGAGCAGCTTCGCGTTATACCAGTCAGCCGATTCCTGCACGTCGGTCTGCTCGCCCCAGACTTCCGGGGAAGCCGGGGGAAGATCGCAATACCAGTCGTAGAAGGAAAGGAAGGTGCCGCCCATCAGTTGCAGCATCCGGGTTCCCGACGCGTGGCTGATCATTGACATCGCGGGAATCGGAGAGAAGCCGGCAACCCGGTCCGGACCGTACTTCTGGATGGTGTAAATACAGGATGCCGAAATGATCTCGAGCGCGGTATCCCAATCGAGACGCCGGAAGCCGCCCTTTCCGCGAGCCCTCTGATAGCGCGCGCGCTTCTCCGGATTCTCCACCAGGGCTTTCCAGGCGGACACGGAATCTTCATTCTCGGCCTTGGCTTCACGCCACAGATCGAGCAGCGCTCCCCGAACATAGGGATACTTCACC
>CAZXBZ010000390.1:0-3610 GCA_964639135.1 uncultured Solibacteraceae bacterium
CTATCAAGGAACCATTCTGCGGAGCGTGAGCGGCGCGAGCACGGCAATCATGCCCACCGAATCCCAGCGCACCGGAGATTTCTCAAACCTGCTTCCCGCGACTCAACTCGTCGATCCCGCGACCCGGCAGCCTTTCGCGGGAAATCAGATCCCCTTATCGCGGCTCGACCCGATCACCGCGAAACTATTTAATGGCTTGCCCATTCCCACCGCACAAGATGGAAGAATCCGCTTCGACCGGCCGATTCGCGAATCCGAAAACCAAGTGCTTGGCCGGCTGGATTACCAGTTAACCAACCACCGCCTCTATGGAAGATATTTCTTGGCTCGGTACCCCATAGATCCGGTGACGACAACCGATACGAATTTCGTCCGCACTCTTATCGGGTACCTCTATCTCAATCAGGGGTTTTCCGTCTCCGACACTTACACAGTGCGCCCTAACTTGTTCAACAGCTTTTCCACATCGTATAACCGTAACCACACGGATCTGCTAAGCGGCTCCACTTTCAACATCGCGGATCTTGGAGCTAACATCGCCGCGCCATCAAGCGTGAAAGAACTCCGATTCGGAGTAAGCAGCTATTTTTCTATCCAGAGCAGCCGCCCCGCACAGGTTTACCGTGATTCTCTCCAGTTCAACGACAGCCTGCACTGGGTAACCGGCATCCACGAAATCGCATTCGGAGGAGAAGTACTGCGAATGAACGTCAAGAACTACAATCCACTCCGGCAAGTGGGATACTTCACATTTACCCGCAGCGGCTCAGCGGGCACGGGCGATGCGATGGCGGACTTCTTCCTCGGAAGTCCAGACCGGCTGCAGCAGGGTGGCGGCGAATACGGAATCCGCCATTACTGGTCGCGCAGCCTCTTTGTGCAGGATAACTTGAGGGCTACCACTAACCTGGCGCTCAATCTGGGCCTGCGGTGGGATCCCTTTACGCCGCCAACCGAAGAGAACGGGAAGAGTCCATGCTACGTGCCCGGCGCAAGTTCGCAGCGCTATCCGGATGCGCCTAATGGTTACATTTACGCTGGCGATCCAGGATGTCCGGCGGGTGGAAGCGCGAATCAGTGGTCTCAATTCGCTCCACGATTCGGCTTCGCGTACAATATCGCCGGTAAGGGTACAACCACGATCCGGGGAGGCATCGGCCTGTCCTACCAACCGCCATTCCTCGAGGCGTACAACCAAATGAGCGCAACGCCGCCCTTCAGCCAGCAAGTCGATCTTCGGCGCGGGCGCTACCCCCGTTTGAGTTTCCTTGACCCATACGGAAGCGCGGGCCTGGAGAACCCGTTTCCCGCGGGTTATGGGCCAAAAATCCCCGGCTCCGATGCGGTCATTGTCAAACCTGTCGTGGCGGTTTCCTATGCAAGTGATTGGAAACCTTCGCAAGTATGGAGCTAGAATCTGACAGCCGAGCATCAGATCGTTCGCGACCTGGTGGTGCGAACCAGCTACGCGGGAGCCAAGGGAACACACCTAGGCTTCAATACAGACCTCAATGCGGGAATCAACGGCGTACGGCCAAATTCCGATTTCGATCAGATTATCCAGGATATCTCCGGAGCAAACTCGATCTACAATTCACTCATCGTGGCCGTGGATAAGCGCTTTGCCAAGGGGTTCTCAGTGGGTGCGAACTATACCTTCAGCAAGAGTATCGACTGGACGTCGAGCCTCTCGGACCTCGATACGGTAAATGTCGTGAATCCCTACCAATACGCGGCCTATCGCGCTGTTTCGGACTACAACATACCGCATCGCTTTGTACTGAATTATGTTTGGCGGCTCCCGTCGCCCTCCGGTTCGTTACGCTATATCCTTGGCGGTTGGCAAACCTCTGGAATCTGGAATTGGCAATCTGGTTTCCCACTCTCAATCTTCTCGGGAGAAGACAATTCCGGGAGCTTTATAGAAAGCGATCTGGCTGATGTAGTATCGAAACCATCCCTGACCAAGGGCTCGCGCGCCGATAAGATCGCCCGTTGGTTCACAACCGATGCGTTTACCCTAAACGCTCCCGGAACATACGGCACGGCTGGCCGTAACATCCTGACGGGTCCCGGCACGTTTAACTTTGACCTCTCGGCGGCAAAGGATTTCCATATCACCGAACACGTAAATCTTCAGTACCGCGCGGAGCTGTTTAATGCTTTCAACCACACCGCGCTCAATAATCCGGATACCACCGTTTCCTCCGGCAGTTTTGGACAGATAGTCACCGCTCGAGACCCACGAACTATCCAGATGGCCTTGCGTATTCAGTTCTGACGGTGCGCGGGATGTGTCCTGGAGCTGTCTCCTGACCCTCCAAGACACATTCCCGCTCCTAGATCTCGTCGTCCGCGCCGTCGAACGGGGGAGGTCCCCCGCCCTCGTCCGGGAGATCCGCGGTGTAATTCTCGAAGCGCGTGAACTGGTGGAGAAAGACCAACTGTATGGTGCGGGTAGGGCCGTTGCGCTGCTTCGCGATAATGAACTCCGCCTTGCCGTGGAGGTCGGCGCGGTCCCGCTTGTAATACTCTTCGCGGAAAAGAAATCCGACAATATCGGCGTCCTGCTCGATGCTGCCCGATTCACGAAGATCGCTGAGCTGGGGCCGGTGGTCGCCCACGCGGGTTTCGGTGGCGCGGCTCAACTGGGAAAGCACCACGAAGGGAACGCCCAATTCCTTCGAGAGCAGCTTGAGGCCGCGCGAGAGCTGGCTCACTTCCTGCACACGGTTCTCCACGCGGCCGCTGATGCTCATCAACTGGAGATAGTCCACCACCACCAGGCTTAAGCCGCGCTCCGCTTTCAGGCGGCGGAGCTTGGCGTGCATATCCATCAGGTTGATGCCCGCCGAATCGTCCAGATAGAGGTTCGTGTCGCTCAGTTCGTGGGCGGCCACCTGAAGGCGGCGGAGATCGTCCTTCGAAAGTGCACCTGCCTGGTAGCGCTGGCCATCCACGCGGGCTTGGGCGCAAAGCAGCCGCGATAGCAGCGATTCGTTCGACATTTCGAGCGAAAAGATCGCGGCCGTCTTGCCAAGGCGCGTGGCCACGTGCGCGGCGATGTTGAGGGCGAAGGCCGTCTTGCCCATGGCGGGGCGCGCGGCGATGATAATGAGCTGCCCGGGCCGGAACCCCCCGGTACACTCGTCCAGCTTCATGAACCCCGTGCTCAGGCCGGTGATGCGGTTCGAGGGGTCCAACAGAGCGTTGATACCGCCCTCGTATTCCTCGATGATCTGGCGTGGCGTCTTGAGCGATTCGCTCCCCTGGTTCTCCGTGCCCAGCTTCAGCAAGCCCTCTTCGGCTTCGGCCAGCAGCAGGCCCGGATCCTCGTCCCCCTTCATGCAGCGGTCGATGACTTCCTGCGACGAGAAAATGATCCGCCGCAGCATCGATTTCTCGCGAACGATGCGAATGTAGCTATCGATGTTGAAGACTACCGGGAGTTCGTCGTCGAGCGACACCAGATAGCTCAGGCCGCCTACATCTTGCAGCAAACCCTTGCGGTTCAGTTCACTGGCCAGAGTAACGCGGTCGATGCGCTCGCCGCGTTCGTAAAGCTCCCGCATGGCCGTGAAGATGCGCTGGTGCTTCTCGATGCTGAAGT
>CAZXBZ010000391.1:0-3600 GCA_964639135.1 uncultured Solibacteraceae bacterium
CCGTTAACCGGACACGCGGTGATATTCGGGCGGCGCCGGCGGTATGACGAAATAGTACGAGAAGGGGCGGATTCCAGCACCGTGAAAGGGGTTGGGGAGAAAACAAAGCTGCTGTAAAATGAGAGAAACCGCCCAGAGTGCGAAGACCTCCTTCTTACATGTTTTTTGATATGAGGATTCAACCAAGAGCTTCTATCCGTTTCTTCATGCGCCTGTTGCGGATACCGCTCGGCTGCATGGTCATCTGGAGCGTTGTTTTATTTAGCCAGGATACGCCGCAGCCAAATACACCTCCGCCGGCGCAGGAGGCGGGTATACCGGACCAGCGTTTGAGCGCGAACTTCCCCGGCGTGGTCGACCCGACGAGTTATAAGATCGGGCCGGAAGACGTAATTCAGATCCGCGTGTGGCGCGAACCGGAATTGAGCGTGCAGCAGAGCGTGCGTCCGGATGGAAAAATCACACTGCCGCTCATCGGCGATGTGAACGCGAGTGAGACGACGCCGAAGGATCTATCGGAGACCATCGCGGAGAAGTTGAAGGAGTTCATCAACAATCCGAGCGTGATGGTGACGGTGGAGCAGGTTCGCAGCAAGAAGTATACGATCACCGGCGAGATAGGCCGCCCCGGATCTTACCCGCTGCTTACAGCCACCACGGTGCTGGACGCGCTTACGAATTCAGGCGGCTTCCGTGATTTTGCGAACAAAAAGAAGATCGTCATCCTCCGCGGCAGCGAGCGGCTTCGCTTCAATTACAACGAAGTGATTGAGGGAAAAAATATGGAGCAGAATATAGAGCTCCAGAATGGCGATTTGATTATAGTTCCTTATCTCCAGCGCGGTGCATCCTTCATCCATGGAATGGCGGCCCGGCATACAAGGTATTCAAAAGTCCACTCCCGAACCGCGCCTCCTGAGTGATGGAGCGCGCGGAAGTACGCCGGTGGCGGGCCGGAGAAGAGTATACATGCAATGATTGATCAAGTTTCTCCGTCGGGATTCGGCAATCTGCCGGGAACCCCCGATAGCTACAACATTACGCGCCGGCCGCTCGACGTGGCGGATTACTTCGACATCGCGCGGCGGCACCTGAACTGGGTACTGGCGCCAGCCTTCTTCGCGCTAGTCGTCGCGGTCATCGTAGCGTACCTGTGGCCGGACACCTACATCTCGCAAGCCTCCATGCGGATTACGCCGCCGCAGGTGCCGCAGAATCTGATCCCCAGCGGAACAAGCAGCCAGATGGTGGCGCGCTTTAACGCGATCCAGCAGGAAGTGCTGAGCCGGGACGGCCTGATCGAGATCATTCGCAGCCTCAATCTGTATCCGGACGAAGTGAAGAAGAGGCCCATGGAAGACGTGGTGGAGACGATGCGAAAGGCGATTCGCGTCGACCAGATCTCACTGGCGGGGCGCTCCGCGCGAGATGAATCGGTCGCGTTCTCCATCACTTACGCCTACCACGACAAGTACACGGCGCAGCGCGTCGTGCGGGAGGTTGTGGAGAAATTCATCCGGCTGACGAACCAGGGACAATTCGACCGTTCGTCTTCGACAACGCAGTTCCTAGATGACCAGGTGAACGACGCCAAGGCGGATTTAGACCGGATTGAAGGCGCGCTGACACAATTCCGGCTGGCGAATCAGGGGAGGCTTCCGGACCAGGTATCGTCGAACCTGGCGCAGCAGCGGGCCTACCAAACAAACCTCGAGGCGGTATCGGACCGGCTGAGCCGGTACGGCTCGGAAAAGCTCTATCTGGAGAGCCAACTGGCCGTGATGAAGGATCAGGCGAAGCGTACGCGTTCAACGCCGGAAGCTTCGATTAAAACCCGCGCCAAGAGTGAGAGGCTGATGCAGACCGAACGGGAACTCCTGCAGATGGAATCCGGCCTCAGCGCGCTGCTGGAACGCTACACGGAATCGCACCCGGACGTGCGGCGGCTGAAGAGCCAGATCGAGGTTCTGAAGAAAACCCGGGACAGTTTGATGAAGGAAGAAGCGGCGGCGGAAACCGAACGGGCGACGGAAACCGAACGGGCGGCGGAGCCGGCGCCGATCGATCCGACGGCCGAACGCCAGATCGCCGAGATGGAAGCACGGATCCAGGCGATTGGCGCGGCGGTGGAACGGGATGCGCAACAGCAGGCCAAGCTCCAGCAGATGGTGGCGAATTATTCCAACCGGATCGAAGCCAGCCCTCTCATGGAGCAGGACTACGTGCGTCTGACGCGGGATTACGACCTGGCGAAGGCGCGCTACGACGATCTGAACCGGCGGAAAACCGTCTCCGAGATGCAGACCAGCCTCGAGAACCGCAAGCAGTCCGAACTGCTGGTAATGCTAGACCAGCCCAGCCTGCCGCAGAAACCCTCGGAGCCAAACCGGCTGATCATTGTGGGCGCGGGCCTTGCGATGGGAATATTCTTCGGCGTTTGCATCGCCGGTGTACGAGAGCTGAAAGACGCTTCACTCAAGAACTTGAAAGACGTGCGGCTCTATTCGAATCTGCCGGTGCTCGGCAGCGTGCCCTTGCTCGAGAACGATACGATCGTGAGGCGGAAACGGAGAATCGTCTTTCTCTCCTGGGCCACGGCGATCTTTTTGGGCGCCGGGGCAATGAGCGCCTCCATGTATTATTACTACTACATGCTCAGGCGGTAGACCGCGGCGCGCGAGGGTGGAAATTCACGAAATCGTACGCGGCGCGGGCGGGCCGGATAGACCGTCGAAGCCGTGAAAGGAAGAGATGAGCCGAGTACATGACGCGCTGAAGAAGGCGGAGCAGCAGGCGTTTGCCGCCAGCCCGCAGGCGCCGAATCTGGATTTGACGGCGCCCGTGCTGGAAGCGGATTCACCCGCGGGTGGAGCGGCTCCGGTTCCGGCGGAAGCGATTCATGTTCCATCCATGCATCTCGGCTCACTGGCCGACCTGTTACGGGAAGTGGAAGAGATTCAGTTCTCGCCGTCGGTGGCATCCTGCCTGATCGACCGCGCGCAGCCGACCATGCCGCCGGGCGAAGAGTTTCGCACGCTACGGACGCGGCTGAACCACATCCAGAGCCTGGAGCCGATTCATTCCATTGTGGTAACGAGCCCCTCGCCGGCGGAAGGAAAATCGTTCACGGCCGCGAACCTGGCGCTGGCGCAATCTCATCTAGCGGACAATTACACGCTGCTGTGCGACTTCGATTTCCGGCGGCCCACCATCCACAACCTGTTCCAAATTCCGCGGGTCCCCGGATCGACGGATTTTCTGCTGGGTGAAGCCACGCTCTCACAAGTGATTAAGCGCGTGGCGGGCACGAACCTCTTTGTGATGCCGGCGGGCACGCTGGTGCACAACCCGCTCGAACTGCTCAACCTGAAAGAAGTGAAGCATCTGATTCAGGAACTGCCCAAGATCTTCAACTGGGTGATTTTCGACACGCCGCCGCTGCTGTTCTCCGCGGACGCCAACCTGCTCTCCACCCTGTGCGACGGGACGCTGATTGTCGTCCGGATCGGACAGACAAGTTATGAGCAGATCGGGCGCGCGGTACAGTCTCTGTGCGAGAACAACGTGCTGGGCATTGTCGCGAACGGCGCGCACAGCGGT
>CAZXBZ010000392.1:0-3587 GCA_964639135.1 uncultured Solibacteraceae bacterium
GGGGGCGGCGCTTCGGAATGTGGTGAATAAAGAATTGGGGTACTGAGATGCGGATACTTTCCTCTTCCTTTTGCGCGGCCCTGATCGCCGCTCTGTTACTGCCGGCCTCGGGCATGAAGGCGCAGGACGCGCCGTATGTCCCCTCGAAGGAAAACCTCGCCGCTCGGAAGTGGTTCCAGGACGCGAAGTTCGGGCTTTTCATCCACTGGGGCGTCTATAGCGTGCTCGGCAAGGGCGAGTGGGTGATGAACAACGACCATATCTCGAAGACAGAGTACGAAAAACTGCCGCCGCGTTTTAACCCGGTGAAATACGATCCGGCGCAATGGGTGGCGTTGGCGAAGGCCGCCGGCATGAAGTACATCACGATTACCAGCAAACACCATGACGGCTTCGCGATGTGGAATACCCAGCAGAACAGTTGGAACATCGCCGACGCCACGCCCTACGGCAAGGACGTTCTGAAACCCCTGGCGGAGGAGTGCCGCAAGCAAGGGATAAAACTGTTCTTTTATCACTCACATCTCGACTGGTACCAGAACGAATATTTTCCGCTTGGCCGCACGGGACACTACTCCGGACGCCCGGAGTACGGAAACTTCGATAAGTATCTGAACTACATGGATAGCCAGCTCACGGAGCTGCTGACCGGTTACGGACCCATCGGCGGGATCTGGTTCGACGGCATCTGGGACAAAAAGGACGCGAACTGGCGGCTCCGGCGAACCTACGACCTCATCCACAAGCTTCAACCCGCCGCGCTTGTCGGCAACAACCACCATCTGAAGCCATTCGCCGGTGAAGACTTCCAGATGTTCGAAAAAGATCTGCCGGGCCAGAACACCACCGGTTTCAGCGGGGATTCCGAGGTAGGGAATCTGCCGCTCGAAACCTGTGACACGATCAACGGCGCATGGGGATACAACGAGAGCGACAAACGCTTTAAGTCCACCAGGGAGTTGATCCACTACCTGGCGCGGGCGGCCGGCCACAATGCCAACTTTCTGCTGAACGTGGGGCCGAAGCCGGATGGAACGATCCAGGACGAATTCGTGGAACGGCTGCGGGAAATGGGCGCCTGGCTTAGCAAAAATGGCGAGAGCATTTATGGGACGCGGGGCTACGCGAAGGTACCGCCTAGAAACTGGGGCGCGGTAACCGAGAAGGGCGATACCATTTATGTTCACGTGCTCGATTGGCGGGACGAGGTGCTGGCGCTCCCGAAACTGGCGGATGTGAAGAACGCCCGCCTGTTGATGGACGGCAGCTCCGTGAAGGTGGAGCAACTCGCGGACACTACCCTGCTTTATTTGCCGCTCGGCAAACGCGATCCGTATGACACGGTTGTCGCGCTAAGTACGAAATAACGCGAAGCTCAACCGAGCCTCGCGACGGATGGAGTAAAGAATGAATTACCCAGGGAAGATCGGTACGATCACCGAACTGGAAGAAGCGCTTTCGCGCCCTTCGGAAAGGGACGTCGCGGCAATGGCCGCGCTGGATGGCGATGTCATGCTGCTGGGCGCGGGCGGAAAGATGGGCCCGACGCTCGCGCGTCTGGTGAAGCGCGCCTCCGCGGAGGCAGGCGTAAAACGGCGAGTGATCGCGGTGGCCCGGTTTTCCGATAAGCAACTGATCGCGGAATTGGCGGCGCACGACATCGAGGCCCTGCCCGCCGATCTCTTACGGAGCGAGGATTTGGCGGGTCTGCCGGACGTACCGAATATCATCTATATGGCGGCTAAAAAGTTCGGCACGAGCGGCGGAGATCCGGCCGAGGCGGCCTCTACTTGGGTCATGAACGCCTACCTGCCGGGACGGGTGGCGGAGCGCTTCGCGGGATCGCGCATCGTAAGCTTTTCGACCGGGAACGTCTATCCCTTCACCGCCGCGGCCAGCGGCGGCGCAACCGAGCGGACGCCTCTCGCGCCAGTGGGAGAATACGGACTCTCCGCGCTCGCGCGCGAGCGGATCTTCACGTATTTTTCGCACAAAAATGGCACGCCGATGGCGTTTCTGCGCCTGAACTACGCGATCGACCTCCGTTACGGCGTGCTGGTGGATTTAGGCCTGAAAGTGCTTGGCGGCACGCCCGTGGATGTAAGCATGGGCGCGGTGAACGTGATCTGGCAGCGCGACGCAAACGCGGCTTGTCTGGGCATGTTAGCGTACTGCGCCACTCCCCCGGAGATCTTGAACTTGACCGGTCCCGAAACACTTTCCGTTCGCTGGCTGGCCGCGGAACTCGGTGAACGGCTCGGCAAGGAACCCGTGTTCACGGGCGAGGAGCAGGAGGCATCGCTGTTGAGCAATGCCTCGAAGTGCCAGCAGCGCTTCGGCTACCCAACCGTACCAGTGGCAAGGCTGCTCGACTGGGTAGCGGATTGGCTGCTCGCGGGGAACGAAACGTGGAACAAACCGACAAAGTTTCAGGTTCGGGACGGGAAATTCTAATGGATTTGCGGAAACGGCTTTTCGAGGGACTGGTGATTCCGGCGCATCCGCTGGCTCTCAACTCGGAACGGAAATTGGATGAACGGCGGCAGGCCGCGCTGACGCGCTACTACGTGGATGCCGGCGCGGGCGGCGTCGCCGTGGGAGTCCACACGACCCAGTTCGCCATCCGCGAGCCGCGGTTTGGCCTGTTTGAACCAGTTCTGGAGCTTGCGGCGGTGGCGCTGGGCGACCAGCCGGTGGTTCGCGTCGCGGGAATATGCGGAAAGACCGCGCAAGCGCTGCGTGAGGCCAAGTTCGCCGCGGATTGGGGCTATCACGCCGGCTTGCTGAGCCTGAGCGCGTTTCGCGACGACTCGATCGAGGCCATGCTCGAGCACGCGCGCGCGGTGGCGGAGGTTCTGCCGGTCTTCGGCTTCTACCTGCAGCCAGCCGTTGGAGGCCGCGTGCTGCCCTATTCGTTTTGGCGAAAGTTCGCGGAAATCGAAAACGTCGTCGCGATTAAGATGGCGCCCTTCAACCGGTATCAGACGCTGGACGTGATTCGCGCCGTCGCCGACGCCGGCCGCGCCGATTCCATCGCGCTTTACACCGGCAATGACGACCAGATCCTCCTCGATCTGATTACCGCGTTCCCGGCGGACGGCCAAACGGTGCGCATGAGCGGCGGACTGCTGGGCCACTGGTCCGTTTGGACCAGCATCGCGGCCAAGCATCTGGAACTGGCCAAGCAGATTCAAAAGGACGGCGGCGGAGTGACGCGGGAAACCTTGACGCTGGCGTCCGAGATCACCGATTCAAACGCGGCCCTGTTCGATGTGGCCAACGGTTTTCATGGCTGCATTGCCGGGCTGCACGAGATTCTGCGGCGGCAAGGGCTGCTTGAAGGGCGCTGGTGCCTGGATGAGAACGAAGACCTTTCGCCAGGCCAGATGGAGGAAATTGACCGGGTCTGCCGGCAGTATCCTCACCTGGTGGATGACGCTTTTGTGGAGGCTAACCGGCATCGCTGGCTGAATTCGTAGGCGCGCGGCAAGACTGCCGGCATCGCTGGAACGAAGCTCCCGGTGAGGCGCGGTCCGTGTACGGATGCGAACGTTACTCCGAATCCTTGCTTCGATTTTGCCACTGTC
>CAZXBZ010000393.1:0-3586 GCA_964639135.1 uncultured Solibacteraceae bacterium
GATACGGCGTTTCCGGTTCGCGGCTTCCGGCGCGTGACGGCGGCTTCCTCAATTGGATAGAATCACCTAGCGCGGCGCAAACGCCGGCGCCCAAAACTACCACCGATGCCACACGAAGGAGGCTTTCCATGGATATGGCGAACATCAAACGAATCAAGGCGAAGGTGGGGCGGGTAGTGGGGAGCCTGCTGCTCGAATGTACGGCGGCCGAAGAGGCCGTCTCGGGAAGTACAGCCGCGGCGCAAGACGTGAAGAAGATTGTGGACCGGGCCTTTGAACTGGTGGAGCCCGATTGCTTTGGAGTAGCCATTGACCGGATCGCCGCCCGGCACGGCACCGATATGCCCAACAAAACGGCCGAAGCATATCTTCGGACAATCTGTGAGCTTCTGGACGAAGCGCGACATTAGGCATGACGCGTGCATGCCATGAGCGGCGAAACAAAGGACAGGGAGCGGCCGAACAAAGGGCAGCCCCTCCGCTATGCCTGGAAACGTCCCCCGTTCCTGGAGGCCAGCGCCTAGAAATCGTAGCGCAGGCCGAACTGCATGATGCGCGGCTCGGTTAAGGCGCTCTGGTAATTCCCGAAAGTAGAGGCGGTGCTAAGGTTCATCGACATCGTGTACACGTCGAAGCGAACCGTGTTCAGGATGTTGTAAGCCTCCCATCGGAACTGCAAGCGCTGGTTTTCATTCCAGGGCATCGTAAAGCTTTTTGCAAGATTCGTATCCCACTGGAAGACGCCTTCACCCCGGAGCACATTGCGAGCGCCAACCCCGCCGGGAAGCTCATGCGTGAACGCGGCTAAACCGGCTTTCGGATCCGCGAAGATATTCGGACCGCCTTTTGAATCACTGGATTCAATAGCCGACGGCGCATTATGCGTACCGCCCGTCTTGGGGATCTGGCCATCCACGCGCGCCCATCCGCCGATATTCCAGTTTGTGGGCCATACCCACCCGTTCGAGGCGCTCGTGGGGAATCCGGAAGTGACGCGCCAGACGGTGGAGAACTGCCAGCCGCCGAGAATCGCGTTCACCAGGCTGTTCGAATTCGCGAGGTAGCGCCGGCCGCGGCCCACGGGCAAGCTATACACGGCACTCGCCGCGAATTGGTGTGTCGTATCAAAATCGGAGATAGCACGGAAGAGGCCCGGCTCCCAGGGATTCGTAATGACGCCGGTGGTGTAGCCGACGCGCTCAGCCGAAGAAGACAGGTCGATCGATTTGGAGAACGTGTAGTTGAAATCGATGAGATCGCCGTTTGTCCAGGACTTTCGGGCATTGAGCTGGAAGGAGTGATAATCGCTGCCGCCCATGTTCCTCCACGCGGAGAGGAACGAATACTGCGAATTGAACATCGTGTTTGGCCCGAACTTGCCCAGGCCGTAAATTTCGTCGAACAGGAACAGGCCTGTAATGTAATCCGGCGCAAAGGCGGAGTAATAATCGTAGGCGACCTGGGTGGCGGAAAGCCCCGGCTCGGCAAGACCGGGGAAGTTGTTTTCAAAGAACGGCTGCGGCTTGATATCCCCGATATCCGCGCCGGCGAGGCCCTCGCGGGCGAGAGCGCTGGCCGCCTGGAAGTAGGTTTGGCCCGATTTTGCGTCCTTCAGGTTCGTGGGCGCGGCCAGGTCGGTTTGGGAGAGGAGCCTGCGGCCCAAGCGGCCCGCGTAACCTAACTGAAGAAAAATCCCCTTACCGAAATCCCGCGCAACATTGAAGTTCATCGTCATGCTGTATGGCGGCACGAGGCTGTCATCCACGGAGTTCGTAATTGCGAACAGGTCTGGATAGGTGGCGGGGAAAACCGACGGTGGAGCCGGCACGAGAACGCCCGATGGAATCTCCGTGAAGCTGGTAAAACGCGGCGCGGAGGCGATGGTAAGCTCGCCGGAGCGGTTCGTCAGCTCATTCGAGAGCCCGAAGGCGGTGGCATCGTAACGGCGCAGGATGCCCTGGCCGAAGCTGTCATAGAACATGCCCCAGCCCGCCCGGACCGTTGACTTTCCGGCTCCGCCAAAAAGAAACTTGCCCACGCCGTCCTCGAAGCCTGGCGACCAGGCGATGCCGAGGCGCGGGGCAAAGTTCTTCTTGTGGAAGGGATAAAGCGGCCGCCATCGGGGGTCGTCCTTGGTGACAAAGGAAATCGGCTGAACCTCCGCCTGCGATCTGCCCTGCGAAGCCAGATAGCCGCGAAGCCCGAACCACGAACTGAGGGGCATATCCGGAGAGAGCTGCTGTCCGTTCGCCTCTTCCACTGGCGGCATCAAGCTCCAGCGCAAGCCGGCGGTCACCGTAAGGTTCGGTTTGACACGCCAGGAATCCGAAACGAAAAACTCATACTCGTTGTTATTGAAGTTGCGCTGAACGGGTTCCCCCTCGGCAAGCATCGTGCCATCGGTGCGGTAGTTGTATTGTGCGTTCCCCTGCGTCACCAAGCCCAGAACCGCCGCGGCCGCCTCGTTGAACGTCCCCTCGAACATGAGGTTCATATCGCCGAACGGCTCGCTCAATTCACCGCCGCTATCCGCGAGCCAGGCGGCATTCGTAAAGGCGCTCGAAAAGGAACTCTGGTTGGTGAGCCGGTCATTCCGAATCCAGCGTAATTGAGCGCCAAAGGCAAGCGTGTGCCCGCCCTGGACCCAGGTGGTGGTGTTGCCGATACTGTTGACCGGAATCAGCGTGCGGAAGTTGCGCTCGCTCCCGACCAGCGAATCGAGCGGCCCAAAGTAAACGAGGGGCGTGCTGGCGTTGCCGGCAATCTCCCACCCTTGCCGGGTGAATCCATAGCGAAAGTCATTTACAATATTCGGGCTCAGCATCGAGGTGAGCCCCACCGCGATGCCCTTCGAATTATTGAGATCCGTCGAATTCGCCGGCCCGCCCGGAAACTGCTGCTCTCCGCGGCTGCGATCGTTCCGCAAGTTGCCCCGAACGAAAAGATGATGCTTCGCGGCCTTATCCAGATTGAGATCGGTCTTGGCGGTGTAGGTATTCCACGTGAGAGGCATCGGAGAAGCGAAACGAAAACCGGCGACATTCAGGGCGTCTCCCAAGCCGAACTCGTTCGGCAAAGGGTACTGTTGCATCACGGCTAGCGCGGCGGGGTCGGCCCCGCGAGGATCAAGGACACGCAATTGCTCCGGGCTGACCGTGGCCGTCTCTCCGGTATCGGTGGGATAGCGCAGGATCCCCTGGCGCATCTGAGCGGTGGGCACGTAACGCAGCACGATACTCTCGCTACGGTCCTGGCGCTGTTCCCAGTTCCCGAACAGGAACCAGCGGTTCTTCACGAGCGGCCCGCCAAGCGAGACGCCTCCGATATTGCGGATCAGCTTGGGCGGTTTGTTCTCAAGCCCGCTCTCAAGCTGGGATTTCTTCAGAAAGAAATCATTCGCCGAGGTGGCGTTGTTCCGATGGAACCAGTACGCGGAACCGTGAACATCGTTCGTGCCGCTCTTGGTGATCATTGCGACCTGGGCACCGGAAGACCGGCCCTGGTCGGCCTGGGAGTTCAGGGTTACGGTGCGGAATTCCTGAACCGAATCGAGCGTAACGCGCAGAACCGAGGTAAACGGCTCGCG
>CAZXBZ010000394.1:0-3566 GCA_964639135.1 uncultured Solibacteraceae bacterium
ACCGGCTTCTCCAGCCTGATCTGATGACCCGTGGGGCGCGGTATTCCCGTTGCGGGGTCCACCCGATAAGACACCACGTTGCCCGTATCCTGATTCGCCGCGATCAGGTTTTCACCGGACCGGCTGATGGCGATGGTGCGCGGGTTCTTTCCTTCGGCGGAGACGTGCCCTTTCGGGCTGAGCTTGCCCGTGGCAATATCGATTCCAAAGACCGCGATGGTTTCGTCGCCGCGGTTCGAACCATAAACGAAGCGTCCGTTCGGATGCACCACCACCTCGGCGGGGTAGTTCTCACCGGTGGCGCCTTGCGCCCGGGTGTTCTGAGTATCGGTTTCAGTCCAGATTGAAGTTTGAGGATGGATACGGAACGCGGCCAACGTGGATTCCAGTTCGGTGATGACGAAGGCGAGCGGCGCGGAAGGATGCATCGCAATGTGACGAGGCCCGCACCCCGGCGCGAGCAGAATCTCCGGCTGGGCTTGCCACGGAGTCAGCTTAGCGGTTGCGGTATCGAGTTCGAACGCAAGGACTTTGTCGATACCGAGATCGGCGATGTAGGTGAGCAGCTTGCCGTTATGCCGCTTCATCGCCACGCCGTGCGCATGCGGCGCCTTCTGCCGCTGGGGATTGGGTCCGCTACCTTTATGCTGGATAACGCTGACGGCCTCGGAGAGTTTGCCGCCGGGAGTGATACGGAATGTTGTTGTGCTTCCCGCTGAATAGTTCGCCACCACAAGAGCTTTGCCGTCGGGCGAACACATCAAGTGGCACGGTCCGGCGCCCTTTGTGGAAACCGCATTCAACTCGGTGAGCGTCCCGCCGCCGCCGGCGGCGAACGCGGTCGCGGCTCCGCCGGGCTGGCCCTGAAAGTCTCTTACCTCATTCACGGCATAGAGGAACTTCCGGCTGGGGTGCCATTCAAGAAACGAAGGGCTTACCGTCTTTGCCGCCAGAACCGGTTCACCGAGTTTGCCCGTGCCCGGTTCGAACTTCACTCTATAAATGCCTTCGCTGCTTCCTCCCGTGTAGGGTCCGATATAGATCCATTCTTCGGATGGAGCCGATACGCCTCTGCCCGCCGCCATGCTCAAGCCGGCCACCGTGGCCGCGCTCCGCAGAAAACCACGCCGATTCTTCGGCCCAAGATGCTCCAACGCCATCGCCTGGCCCCTTTCATTCCCTATTGTTCTTCACGGTTACCGTTCCTGCCCATTGTTACCGATCCGGCCGCATCCCGCCAATCCAGGCTGGGGTTTGCCGCGCGATTTGCCGCCAGGTTCTTCTCCGGCTATGTCTGGTGGTTCCGCCTCTTCTGAATTCCGCCTTACCTGTACGATGTCCGGAAGTTCAATGTCGTTGAAGCGGGGCGGCTCTATCCGTGATTCACCTGATGGCCGATCCGCCAGTGTCTTTGGCGGCTGGCGGGCGCCTTTGGCTGGGAGACCATCACGGGATAGATTTCATGGGGCCCGGAGTCGCGGGAACTCGCGAGGATGGATGCTGGCCCGCTCTTCATGCAGCGGGCCAGCCCGTATGGCGAACGCGCGCCGGGGTTAGTCGTTCGTGATGTCGTGGGTGCGGCTTTCGCCCCTGGCGGGGACCCACACTTTGTACCATTCCTTCTGGGCGGGGCTGTCGGCGTACTTCGCGAAGGCTTCCTGATTGGCGAACTCCATCACGATGGCGTTGTTGGAATACTCAGGTTTCGGCCCCTGCACTTTCAAGCCCTTGGTCCAGAGCCGCGTGAGGCCGGGGGTTGCGCGAGCCATCTTTTCGGTCGCGGCCATGACCTCGGCTTTCCTTGCCGGAGTTACGCCGTCGGCCCACATGAAGGTGATGACGTGGACCACGCTTTTGGGTTTCTCGAGGCTGGCGGCGCCCACCATCGTGCCGACGGCGAATACGCCGCCGAGCGCCGCGACGGCGGCCGCGCTTTTGGCCATATTTGTGAGTGTTCTTGGATTCATTGTTGTCTCTCTTCCCCAATGGATTTGGCTAGGCAGCGCGTGGCGCGCCGGAGGAGCCGACGTCTCGCGACGCGGTTCAATCATTACTGGATGCGGTAAACGGCAAACCGGACCAGGAATCGCAATATACCATCGAATTGCCGGGATTCGTGCGGTTATAGCGAATGGTGACCGGGCCGGAGAGCGTGGCTAGCATGCTTCCGCTTAGCGACGGAAATGCGCTCAGATCCTGGGCGGCGTCGTAGCCGACGCCGGCGACCTCGTAGCTGTAGTACACCAGATGGCCGCGCACCTCGCCGATTTCGCCGCCAGTGATCCGGCCGGCGATCGACAGGGCTCGCAGACGCCGCCGCTCTCGCTCGGCGTCGTCCGGCCCGCGGCGAAAGAGAAAATACGCGGCCGAAAGCGCAAGAACAGCACCCGCCGCACCGATGAGAATCAGCCAATAGTCAGCCACGGTTGTCCGGAAGTCTCCAGTTTAGCGAAGCCTCGCGGCCACTGGCCATCGCCGTACCGTATTTTGGCGGTTTTGTTCCTCGCGCGGGGAATCAGAGGGGCACTTCCACCTGGGTGAGAATCTCCCGGATGACCTTCTCGGTGCTGTCGGTGGAGCGCTGCGTGAGGCTGACGCGCGTATTCAGCAGCACGCGGTGCGCGAAGACGGGAACCGCCAGACGCTTCACATCCTCGGGCAGCGCGTAATCACGGCCTTCAAGCAGTGCCAGCGCCCGCACCGCGCGGTACATCGCCTGAGCGCCGCGCGGGCTCACGCCGAGCGCCAGCAGGTCATAGTCACGGGTCTTCTCCACGATCGCGAGGAGGTATTCGAGAATCGCCTCGTCCACGCGGACTCGCAGGACTTCTTCGCGGATCGCCATAAGATCGGCGACGCCGAGGACGCGTTCCAGGGCGGCGCCGGCATTCCCTTCGGTCCGGAGAATCTCTTTTTCGCTGGCGAGATCCGGGTAGCCAATGCGCAGGCGCATCAGAAAGCGGTCCAACTGGCTCTCGGGGAGAGGATACGTGCCATGGTGCTCCACGGGGTTCTGCGTCGCGATCACCATGAAGGGGTCGGGCAGGGCGTAGGTTTCTCCGTCGACGCTGACCTGGTGCTCGTTCATGGCTTCGAGTAGCGCCGATTGCGTCTTGGGAGTGGTGCGGTTGATCTCGTCGGCGAGCAGGAAGTTAGTGAAAATGGGCCCGCGCTTGAACTCGAAGTTCTCGGTTCGGGCGTTATAGATGGTGACGCCCAGCACATCGCCGGGCAGCATGTCGCTCGTGAACTGCAGGCGGTGAAAGCCGCAATCCACCGAATGCGCGAGGGCGTGGGCAAGGGTTGTCTTGCCCACGCCTGGCACGTCTTCGATGAGCAGGTGGCCGCGCGCCAACAGGCAGGCGACGCTCAGGCGAATCACGTCGCGCTTGCCGCGCAGAACGGAGGCGAGAGCCTCTTCCCACCGCGCCAGCCGCTCCCGGGGGAGAGCCCCGGCGAGAGTATCACTGTGGGCCATGGCCTTTATCATAAGCCGTCCGTGCCGGCTCGGCGGAAGCGCGCGGCCGAGCGGCTACTGGATATCGAAATCGGCTACTACCGGATAG
>CAZXBZ010000395.1:0-3550 GCA_964639135.1 uncultured Solibacteraceae bacterium
AGCCTTCGAGCGAGGCCTTCATATTGAAAACCGCGAGGATGTACAGCACCAGCAAGCCCAGACTCAGGAGTGAGCCGAGGCCTGAAATCAGAGCGCCCAGGGACGAATCCGGCATTGCCATCGAGACGCCCATGCCCCCGAATGACAGCACCATCACCCCGAGATATCCAACGAGGTAGAAAATCAGGAATTTCTGTCCCTTGCTCTGGGGGTCCAGCTTCTTGAACCACGCGGCTTCGATGAAGAGCCAGACCAGCCCGAACAGGCCGCACGTGAAAATTGTAGCCACCACGACAATCACCCAGTTCAGATTGGGAGGGAGAGGAGCGCCGTTCTTCAGCGTGCCGGCGCCTGTTCCGCCGGCGGGCTGGGCGGGCTGCGCACCACCCCACGCGGGAGCCGCCGAGGCTGGCGAATCGAAACTCGAGCCAGCCCCAAGGGAGGAAGCGCCCCCAACCGAGAGCGCCGCGCTCGCGTCGAACCCCGAAGACGCCGGGTCAGCGCCGTAAGAAGCCGGCGAAGAAGCGGGCTGGAACATTGGATCGGACACGGGTACTGGTTCCGGCGCGGGGGCCGTATACTCCGGCTGTGCCGACGGCGTGGGCGTGGCGGCTTGTGGCTGCGCCCCCGCGCCGCCCACGATATCCTGCACCGTCAACCATCGATCGGTACCCTCCGCGCGCACCAAGTCGCTCTCGACAATATTCCCGGAGCTGAGATATTGCTGGATATCGGCGCCCGAATAGGGCCCGAACTCCTGCTCGCCCCGCTTAATCATGAACATCATGGCTGGTAGCTCCCGTTCTGGCTCTTCTTGAACTCGACGGTAAAATTCCCGACAAACGCGAACGTCAGACCATCGGAAGGCCTTCGCCATCCCGATCCACCTTGCAAATTTCAACCAACGCCCAGATCCACATGGCCGGCGAGGCTAAAAAGCAAGTCAATGCAGTCACGCAGAGTTGAATAATACCAACACTCATGCGATTTGCATACAGGTTATGCACACCCAAGTACCCGAAAAAGAATCCGAGCAGGGTATAGGTGCGGCGATCCGTACGGCGCGCCAGTTCTATGCCACTTAGCGAAAACTCGCGCGGTTCCGGCTCGGAGAGAGCGAGAATCGATGGCGCGGCGCTCCGCGGAACCCTCGCTTGGGGCGTCCCGGCTTCCGAAGCCTGGACGCCATACGGCGGGGGAGGAACACCGGTTGTGTCGCTGGGCGCAAACACATCATCCCCGCCTGGCCCGCCAAGCTCGCTCCCGCTCACCACTACTTTTGCTTCCTCGATGGGCGTCGCCTCGCAACCAAAAACGGTGCAGCCGCCGTTCTCCTCCCAGCACTCCCGATGGTGAGGCGTGGAGCACACGGAGCACCGCGTAACCGGCGAAGCGTCATCCATCGCCGTGCGGCAATAGGGGCAAACAGGCACGCTCACCGCCGCTGCCGCTCCTGGTAGAGAAAACTGTAGCGCCCGACACGCAAGAGATCGCGGCTCTTCAGCAGCGCCCGTTTCACCGGCTGGCCGGAGACATACACCGGACCGTTCGCCATAACCCATACGTGCGAGCCTCGCATCTCAAACGTCGCGTGCAATTCGCCGATGGAAGGGTCCTTGAAGAGGTAAATGTCGCATCCCTGGTTCCGGCCCAGGGTCGTGACGGTTTTGTACAGAATGAACTGTTTTCCCGCGAGCGGCCCCGCGGAAACATAAAGCCAGCGGTCTTTGAGCGCACTCTCCACCAATCCGATCGCCACGCCAGTGGCCAAACCGAATAACCCGAAACCGGCCGCCCGCGAAAGACCGCCCGAATCCAGCAACAGCGCAATCGGATCAAATAGGGCGCCGCCGATGCCCGCTCCCAGCATTCCGCCAAGCAACCCGTAGAGCAGTTTCTTTCCGCTGAGGCCGGCTACACCGTAAACCAGCCCCGCGCTCGCGCCGAACAACGCCCAGGCCAGAGCCCGGCAAGCCCACCAAGCTGGAGATTCCGGAGTCAGCGTCCCGCCCCGCGCCGCCAGCGCCAGCAGGATGTTGTAGAACAGGCTGGCCGCGAAACTGAAAATAAAACCGAGCGGGATGCCCATACCGAACGCAACCGCGCCGCGGATGAGCGCTTTTCTGGCGGAGCGTTCCACCACGCTCTCCGCAATACCGCAACCGAAACAGACAGCCGCCAGCACGCTCGGAATCATAAGCAGATCCGCCCACGACGATTGCGGACCGTCGATAAAGAATGGCTCGTTCACGCCCCAGCCCGCCAGCGCCCCAAGCAGACCCGCCGCGCCGAGATAAAACCAGCTACGAAGAAAGATTTTGCCTTTGCCCTCGGCCGTGGCCAGCTCCGCCGTGGCCGTATCCCGGATATTTCCGTAGATCCGTACGCCGTCATCCGGCGCGGGGCTCTCCGCCATATCCTCCGGCGATGCCGTCGCGGGCGCGCCAGGCGTCCCCCGGCCGAGGTCTTCCGCGGTGATGCGAATCTTTCCGAAGTCTTCGTGCATGCGGCCTTTCCCGTTCCTCGCGCGTGCGCTGGCGGATCATCCGCCCCCCTTAATGGGTTACGGGCCGCCGCGCTTCTCCTGGGGGCGCGGCCGGGTCGCGCGGTTGTTCTATTTGGTGCTGCCGCGCGCGATCAAGGGCCGCCTGCACCTCTTGTGGTGAAAGCAGCCTGCCATCCGGCAGGGAATACATGATGATGGTGCGAGGCAGAAGCATTACCCCCGCCGCCACTCCCGCCATGAACACCACGCCGAGCGCCAGCAGCAAGAGGAGCTTTCGCGTGAGCGAAGGCTTCCGCGCCGGCCTCTGCTCCCCCGCTCGCTCTCCCGATAGCGCGCGCGGCTCGGGTTCATCCTCCGCCGCGTCCGCGTCCGCCGGAGCGGGTTCCCCGGCGGGCTCCGGAGAATCCTCGCCGGCGGTTTCAATCACGCGGATGGCTCGCAGCCGCTTCACCGCGCCGTCCACCCAGCCGAAGCAGCCTTCTTCATCCGAGTGCGGATCGTAGACCCAGGCCACCTGTTCCGGCGCCGAAAAGAAATTTTCGTGAATGAACAGATCCTGCCGGGAAAGAAAAATTCCGAATCCAGGATGGGAATGATACCAGCCCGCAATCCGCTTGCTGGGAAAATCACGATCCTTGACGGAATAGATATGCGCCCAGGTATCCTGCGTGAAAGTGACGTGCGTCCCGGCCTTCGCGGCGCCCTCGCCCTCAATCAACTCCCCGATCACGGTAACCCCGCCGGCCTCCTCCCCGATGAGGACGCCGCAGATCTCCGCGCTCATCTCGGCGCGAGCAAGGCCGCGGATTCGCCGCAACACGGCCGCCGCGATCACTACCCGCTCGGGATCGGCCAGCATCTCGGGACTGATTCCGGCGCGTACCGTCCCGGATGGCGTGATGGGTTCCGTCTGGCGGTCTTTCTCTTTCATTGCGCCTCCGCCACGAGCGGTCCAAGCACCTGGGGGGCATCCCCCTCGAAGACGAAGCCGATCTCCGTATCTCCGGATCGCGCGATAAAGGCATCATATAGGGGCAGGCCCCA
>CAZXBZ010000396.1:0-3536 GCA_964639135.1 uncultured Solibacteraceae bacterium
GTTCAGTCCGGAATACGGCGATTTCAGTGGGCTCGGCGTCGTCCACCTGCGCCAGCGGGAATCGCTCGCGGAACAGTTCACCGCGCGTCTCCAGGGCGGCAATTTCAAGAGCGGGCGCGGATTCCTTGCCTACAGCCCGGATGTTGCGAAAACGGACGCCTACATCGCGTATGAAGGCTCGTACACCGACGGACCTTTCATCAATCCGAGCCGTTACCGCCGCGATAACGTGAACGGCAACTACACCAAATCTCTCGACGACACCCAGAAGCTCGGCTTCCGGATCATCTTCGGCCGGAACGATTTCTATTCATCCGGCCAGCTTCCGCTCGACCTCGTCGATGCCGGACTGCTCGACCGCTTCGGCTATATCGACCCCACGGAGGGCGGCCGCGTGAAACTCGGCACGCTTTCCGCGTACCACAGCAAATCGTTCGCGAACGGCGACACGCTAAAAATTGACGGTTTCGTGGGCCGGTCGCTCTTCGATCTCTATTCGAACTTCACGTACTTCCTGGAAGACCCGGTGCATGGCGACGCCTTTCAGCAGCACGACTCCCGGCTACAGCAGGGCGCGAATGTCCAATACACACACGCCCACAAGGTCGGCGACGTCCCCGCGTCGTTCCTCGCCGGATTCAATTATCACGACAACCAAATCAACGTGGGCCTCTATCCCCGTGAAGGACGCGCACCCACCGGCGTGACCACGCGCGTGAACGCGCGCGTCACCAATGAAGCCGGCTACGCGCAGGAAACGCTAAGCTTCTGGCGCGGACGCCTGCTCGCCGGGGCGGGCCTGCGCTTCGATGGGTTTCGCTACAACACGCGGGACCACGTGAACCCCGAGGATGGCGGCCTCCAGGATGCGGGCCGGTGGCAGGGCAAGGGAAACCTGGCCCTCACCCCGAGCGCACACCTCCCGCTTACGCTTCATTTGAATTACGGCCGCGGCGTCAATAGCGTGGATGCTCGCGGGGTCGCGCAGCGTCCGGAACTTCCGCGCCTGGCCACCACGGATTTCTACCAGTTCGGGACCTCGTCCAACTTCGGACGCCTGGGGCTTAGCACGGATGTGTTCCTCATCGACCATTCGCACGAGCAAGTCTATATTCCGGACGACGGCAGCTTTGAATTCAAGGGGCCCAGTCGCGCTTACGGGTACGAAGCCAAGGCTTCCATCGAACTCACCCGGCACCTCTCGCTCAATGGCGGCCTTACTAAAATCGGCAATGCGTTCTACAAGGGCGGAGAAGATCGCGTCTACGTCGACAGCGCTCCTCACTTCGTTGCCAACGCCGCGCTCACGCTGGCTTCCTGGCGCGGCTGGAGCGGTTCGCTCCGCATGCGCGCCATCAACCATTACCGCCTCGATGGGGAAGACCCGAGCATCGCGGCGGCCGGGCACACCATTTTCGATTTCGGCGTCGCGAAGCAGATCACGCGCTTGGTGGAATTCAACTTCAGCCTGGATAACATGCTGGACCGCGCCTACTACGAAACGCAGAACTATTTTGAATCCCGCGCAACGCCCGGCGCCCCGGCCATCGAGCGCATCCACGCAACACCCGGCTTCCCCTTAACCGCCGTCGCTGGCATCACCCTACGGTTCGCAGGGAAATAGAACGGCCAGCCTGGAGGGCTTTGGGTTCTCACTGACTGTCTTTTAAGGCGAGATGATATATCCCGAGCCGGGCTCATCTTGTCTTCACGGAGGGTACTTTGATCCGCTGGCGTTCCGATTTCAAGACAGACGGCGCCACGCGTTTCCATGAGGTGGCTGGAGGTCTCAACAAAATGACCATCAAACGCTGGGAAACTTTGGTGGCGGAAAGCGGATTCAAGGCCGTCTCTTACGAATTGGTTCCCATCCGCCCGGCAAGGCGCCTGCATTGCCGCCTGACTCGGGAATGGCTCACTTCTCTCGTCCGCTCACGCTTAGAACCGGCATAACGGCAGCGGACGCGATCCATTTCCGGGTTTGCCCTGTTTCTCCCCAATCACGGGAAACGTAAACATAGTTCGTGCGCCAAATCTAACCGCGAGATCGATATTCGACGAGTAGCAACTTCCGCGTCGCGGAGGCATACACGAAATGTCAGAAACAGGCCGCCAGGATTCAGATCGCACTGCGCCAGCGCCCCATCTTCATCCGATTTGAAGAACTCAATCAGACTCCACGGCCGGGCACTGGCGTCAAGTGCGATCCAAAATCATTTTTATTAGTTACCCTGGGCCGGCGGCCATCCTATCGTTAGCAGAAAGGCGCTTTCTTCGAGAGCTTCCACGTCGTGGGGAATCCCTCGATTGAGCGCAACGACGTTTCCGGCGGGGAGGTCGATGGTTTCACCTTCGGCCTGAATGCGGAGTTTGCCTCTCAGCACGTGGATCGAGATTGGCCCCGCGGCCTGGTGTTCGTGCATGTGGCTGCCCGTGCGGAGAACGGTGAGGACGACGCGGAAATCGGCGTACTTCACGATAGTCTGGGAGTCGCGCCCGGCCTGCCAGTTCCGTTCGGCCAGCAGTTGCTCAATGCGTTCGTTGATGTCGAACGTGAGGATGGGCGTGCCGGTGGGTTCCGGCGTACGAACCGGGGCCACGCCGGCGCCGCGCGCTTCCGCCATTGCGCCGACGGCCCGCTCAAGCACCGCCGGGAACGCTTCCATGCGATCGATTACGTCCGTGCCCAGACGCGCTTCCACCTCGCTGAATTGCTTCTCCAGCGCTTCCTGGTCTTCGTCGGAAATGGTCTTGTCGGTGAGAGGAAGAAGCATGTAGTCTTCCTTCCAGATGTGGCTGATGTAGAGTTCCACCAGCGCCCGCAGCGCTTCAACCACTTGAGGACGCGTCTTTTCCAGACCCTCGGCCGAGCAGGCGCGGACGGCTTCCACGAGTTTGGCGTTGAGCGCGTTCCCCGTTTCGTGCTCGTAACGCAAGGCGCCGATCGGGCAGCCCGCCGAGGGAACGCCCCTGGCTTCAAGCAGAGTGAACATCTGCTTATCTTCCTTCGCGTGGTGCAGTTGGTTGACGTACAGGTCGAAAAAGGAAAGCAGGTCGTCAAAGACCTCATGATGACAATCAGCTCCCTTTTCGAGTTCATCGGCAAGTTTGGTCATGGCGGCGATCACCCGATGGATGACGCGATGCTCCCGCTCCAATTCCGCCGTTGCCGGAAATCGGACCTGGCTTTCTTCCTGCTTGTACGACACGTTCATTCTCCTCTCGATAATCCGGTAATTTTCACTCAACACGGCGCGCCGCCACATCGAAGCGCGCCGGCTCACAGCCGGGAGGCCGTGGCGGCATCGAATTGGCGGGTTTGACCGCGGGCGGACGAACCGCGCCCGCGATGGCGAAACAAAGGGGATGCTTCAATCCCTTCCTAGCCTGGAAACGCAGCCCTTCCCTACAGTAGACCACCTTCGGCGGAAGCGGGCACGGACGCCACAATCCAGCGCACCGGTCAAGGCACGGATGGAGTTAGAGAATTTGGAGGGAAGCGGGTGGACGTCGGGGCGTGGCGAGTAGTATCCTAA